>JANMDS010000021.1:0-7910 GCA_031376405.1 Betaproteobacteria bacterium | reverse complement strand
CAAAAAAATGCATTTTTCACGCCGCAGGTATAAAGCGGAGATGAACGAAAATCAATCCATTCCAGGTCTACGTGCGGGTGAGTTTCAGGGCTTGCCTGCGCTGCTAATTGATACGCCACACAGCCGGTGTGCAGTCTCACTTTTTGGAGCGCACGTCCTGTCGTTTGTGCCCAAGGGTTTTTCTGATTTGTTGTGGATGTCGCCCAGCAACAAGCGCCCGCCAAGCCCTATTCGCGGCGGTGTTCCATTGTGTTGGCCACACTTTGCCAAGCAGGGCCAACCGGACACCGCGCCCCAGCACGGCACCGCCCGCACGGCGCAGTGGAAGGTTTCGCTCGCGCAGCAGCAAAGCAATGGTGAAATTGAGTTGGCGCTCATCCCAGCCGATCCGAATTATCACGCGATAAATATTGTGCTCACGTTACGCATTGGGGCTTCGTTGTCGCAGGCGCTCACCACGGTAAACATGACCCAACAGCCGTTTACGATGACGCAGGCGTTTCACACCTACTTTCGAGTGGGTGATGCCCGCAAAATTCACGTTACCGGATTGGCGGGCAAACAGTATTTGAGCAAGTTCGACGACTTTGCGCAGTTCACGCAAGCGGGCGATTTTCGCTTGGAAACGGAATCGGGAATGCGCAGCGACCGGATCTATGAGCGCGTGGGCGGTGAGTATGTGTTGCACGACCCGGCGCTCGCTCGGAAAATCGCAATCCGCTCCGAAGGAAGTAAAACCTTGGTGGTGTGGAACCCTGGCGCGGAGGCGGTGAAAACTTTTACCGATATCCCGCACGATGCGTGGCCGGATTATTTTTGCTTGGAAGTGGCCAACGCCGGTGAAGAAGTGATTACGCTCGCTCCGGGCGAATCCACCCAAATTGCACAGACTATTTCAGTCGATAACTTGTAACAACGCCGTTTTTTGCGCCGCAGGTTTTGGATTCCTGGGCAGGTCGCAACCGCGCAAAATGTTGCACTGCAAATTGACAAGTCTTATATAAGACATAGAATACAAAAAAACCGACGCCGAAGTCAGGAAATGTGCGAAACGGTGCGCTGCAGTCGGGCGCCTTCGCAATGCGTGCGTGAAACCCCTCAAAACATCGCGCTGCAATCGCGCTACCATGCAAGAACGTATATGAATGCGTTTAATGCGTATTGTTATAAAAAGTAGGCTCAGGAGGCTAGTGCTGTATGTCGCAAACGTTGGATACATTTCCACGGCTGTTGCTGCACCACGCGCAAACGCGCGGCGCGCGACCGGCGTTTCGTGAAAAAGATTTAGGCATTTGGCAAACCTACTCATGGGCAGAAGTTGCGGAAAACGTGAAAGCGTTAGCTTGCGGCCTCGCAGCACAGGGGTTTAAGCGCGGTGATCACTTAGCAGTCATCGGCGACAACCGGCCGCATTTGTATTGGGCCTTCGCGGCTGCACAGGCGTTGGGCGGCATACCCGTGCCGATGTACCAAGATGCAGTGGCGGCAGAGATGCAGCATGTATTGGCCGATGCAGAAATTAACTTTGCGATTGTTGAAGACCAAGAGCAAGTAGATAAGCTCATTGAAGCGCGCGAAGCCAACCCGAAATTTTTGCAGCACATTGTGTTCAACGACCCGCGTGGTCTGCGCAACTACACGCACGCTGGGCTTCTGAGCTACGAAGCGCTGCAAGCGCTTGGACGTAAGTACGCTGAATCCCACCGCACTTTTTTTGAAGACGAAATTACCAAGGGCCACGCCGATGATGTGGCTATCATGCTCTATACCTCGGGTACGACAGGCAAGCCCAAAGGCGTGTGCCAAACCCATGCTGCAATGATCATGTCCGCGCGCGGCGGCGCTGCGTTCGATAAGCTCACCGATCAAGATAGCGTGCTTTCCTACCTGCCGATGGCCTGGGTGGGCGATTTCTTGTTTAGCCATGCGCAAGCCTACGTTACCGGCTTTACCGTCAACTGCCCTGAATCTGCGGAAACCGTTATGACGGACCTGCGCGAGATCGGCCCAACCTACTATTTCGCCCCACCCCGTGTGTTCGAAAGCTTGCTTACCAGCCTCACCATTCGAATGGAAGATGCAGGCATGATCAAGCGCAAGCTCTACGGCTACTTTATGGGTGTTGCCAAGCGTGTAGGCTCCGATATCCTCAATAAAAAACAGGTCTCGTTGGGTGATCGGTTGCAATATCGCCTTGGCGAATTGTGTGTGTACGGACCACTAAAAAATACACTCGGTATGAGTCGCGTGCGCGTCGCATACACCGCGGGCGCGGCCATTGGGCCCGACTTGTTTCGTTTCTATCGCTCCATAGGCATCAATCTTAAGCAGCTGTACGGCACCACTGAAACCTGCGCCTACGTGTGCTTGCAGCCTGATGGGGAGATCAAATTTGACAGCGTTGGCAAGCCAGCACCAGGCGTAGAGGTAAAAATTGCGGACAACGGTGAAGTGCTCACGCGCGGTGCAAACGTGCTTAAAGAATACTACAAACGCCCCGATGCCACCGCGGAAGTCATCGACGCACAAGGCTACTACCATACCGGCGACGCAGGCGTGTTTGACGCCGATGGCCACTTAAAAATTATTGATCGGGCGAAAGATGTGGGCCGCTTGGCCGGTGGCGCAATGTTTGCACCGAACTATATTGAAAACAAGCTCAAGTTTTTTGCGCACATTAAAGAGGCTGTTGCGTTCGGTCATGATCGCAGCGAAGTGTGTGCGTTTATCAATATTGATCTAACCGCCGTGGGCAATTGGGCAGAACGTCGCAACCTGGTGTACTCCGGCTACGTCGATTTAGCGAGTAAACCAGAGGTGCTGCAGCTGATTAAAGAGTGCGTAGAGCAGGTGAACGCCGAGTTGGCGACCGAAGGCGAGCTATCGTATTCACAAATTGCGCGCTTCTTGGTGTTACATAAAGAGCTTGATCCAGATGACGATGAACTCACCCGCACGCGCAAAGTGCGCCGCGGCTTTATTCAAGAAAAATATGGCCCGCTGGTTGAGGCCCTGTTTAGCGGCAAAAAAGAACAATTTATCGAAACGCAGGTGAAATTTGAAGACGGGCGCACAGGTATGGTAAGTGCAACGATTCAAATTATCGATGCAAAAACAGTCCCCGCATTGCAAAAGGCGGCGTAAGCAATGCGCGCTTCAACGATAGTGATTTCAACATGAGTAGTGCACGGAAAATCGGCGATGTGATCCTCAAGCTGGATAATATTTCGCTGCGGTTTGGTGGCGTAAAAGCGCTCACCGATATTTCATTTGATGTGCGCGAACACGAAATCCGCGCCATCATCGGTCCCAATGGCGCGGGCAAAAGCTCCATGCTGAATGTGATTAACGGCGTATACACCCCGCAAGAAGGCACGATTTCGTTCAACGGTAAAGTGCGCAAAGATATGAACACGCATGATGCCGCCGAGCACGGCATCGCGCGTACATTTCAAAATATTGCGCTGTTTACCGGCATGAGCGTGCTCGACAACATTATGACTGGGCGCAATCTGAAAATGAAAGCGAACTTCATTGAGCAAGCATTTCGGCTCCGGCGGGCGCAGCGCGAGGAAGTGGAAAACCGCAAAAAAGTGGAAGAGATTATTGATTTTTTGCAGTTGCAAAGCGTTCGGAAAACGCCAGTGTCCAGATTGCCCTACGGCATTAAAAAGCGTGTGGAGCTTGCCCGCGCCCTGGCCGCCGAGCCTTCGATGCTGTTGCTCGATGAGCCCATGGCCGGAATGAATGTGGAAGAAAAGCAAGACATGTGTCGGTTCATTTTGGATACCAACGATCAATTCGGCACTACCATCGTGTTGATCGAGCACGATATGGGCGTGGTGATGGACATTTCAGATCGCGTGGTGGTGTTGGATTACGGCAAGAAAATTGGTGATGGCGTGCCCGATCAAGTGCGCAACGACCCTGAAGTCATCAAAGCTTATTTGGGGGCACACTAATCCATGAGTATTTTCTTTGAAGTGTTAATTGGCGGATTGCTCACGGGTGTGATGTACGCGCTGATTGCGCTGGGCTTTGTGATGATTTACAAAGCTTCGGGTGTATTTAATTTTGCACAAGGCGCGATGGTGTTTTTTGCAGCGCTCACTTGTGTAGGCCTGAAAGATGATTTAAAGCTGCCGCTTTGGCTCGCCATTCTCATAACAATGGTGGTGATGGTAATTTTGAGTTTGCTGATAGAGCGCATCGTATTGCGCCCGCTTGTGAATCAGCACGAAATATCGCTGTTCATGGCTACGATAGGTTTATCATTTTTTATTGAAGGGGTAGCTCAATTGATGTGGGGCTCGACGGGGCGCAAATTAGAGCTTGGTATTGAAGATGTGCCCATACAAGCGCTTATGGACAAGTGGAGTATCTCCATCTCACAGTTCGATGTATTTGCAGCGTTGGTCTGCGCGATTCTCGTTGGCGCGCTCGCACTTTTGTTTAACAAAACGAAAGTAGGCCGCGCCTTACGCGCCGTGGCCGACGACCATCAAGCGTCGATGGCGGTCGGTATTCCGCTGCACCGGATTTGGGTCATCGTGTGGTCGATTGCCGGCTTCATTGCTTTGGTTGCGGGTTTGCTTTGGGGTTCGCGCAACGGTGTGCAATTCGCGCTTACGTTCGTGGCGCTAAAAGCCCTACCGGTGTTGATTTTGGGTGGATTCACCTCTGTGCCAGGAGCGATTGTGGGCGGACTTATCATCGGCGCTGGTGAAAAATTGGCTGAGTTTTATATTGGCCCCATGGTTGGGGGTGGCATTGAGGGTTGGTTCCCGTATGTGCTCGCCCTGCTCTTTTTATTAGTGCGTCCCGAAGGTCTCTTCGGCGAGAAAATCATTCGGAGAATTTGAAAACATGATTTATCGCGAAGCAGGTCAATTCAAAACATCGTATCTGGGTGATACGCAAATTTTCCCGATCAAACAAGATCGCTACACGATGCTGGCGCTGTTTGCCGTGGCGTTCATTGCCGTGCCCCTTTTTGTGGAATCGCAGTACGTGCTCTCGGGCATTCTCATCCCGTTCCTAATATTTGCCTTAGCCGCGTTGGGCCTTAACATTCTCACAGGTTACGCCGGTCAACTTTCTTTGGGTACTGCTGCGTTTATGGCAGTGGGGGCATTTGCCTCATACAACTTTATGTTGCGTGTGCCACACATGCCGTTGTTGCTGGCGCTCGCCTTGGGTGGCGTCATGGCCGCGCTGGTGGGTATCTTGTTCGGCTTGCCAAGTCTGCGGATTCGCGGCTTTTACTTAGCAGCATCCACGCTCGCCACGCAATTTTTTGTAATTTGGTGTTTAACGAAAGTGAGTTGGTTTACGAATAATTCGTCATCAGGCGTAATAACCGCTCAAAACATGGAGATTTTGGGCTTCCAGTTCAATACGCCCGTGCGGAAATATCTGCTCGTGCTCTCGATTGTGACCGCGCTTGCGCTCGCCGCGAAAAATATGGTGCGCGGTAGCGTTGGTCGGTCTTGGATGGCCGTCCGCGATATGGATGTGGCCGCAGAAGTGATTGGTTTTCGTCTCATGCGCACGAAACTCACTGCGTTTGCCGTGAGCTCTTTTTATTGCGGTGTGGCGGGCGCTCTCTTCGCGTATGCCTACTTAGGTACGGTAGAGCCCGAAGCGTACAACTTGGATTTATCGTTTCGTATTTTATTTATGATTATCATTGGTGGGGTGGGCAGTATCCTGGGTTCATTCCTCGGCGCGGCGTTCATCGTGCTCATGCCCATTTTTTTGAATATCATGGCACATAAATTTGGATTGCCTACGAGCGTGGCTTCCAATTTAGAGTTAATGGTGTTCGGTGGATTGATCGTGTTCTTCTTAATTGTGGAGCCACACGGCTTAGCCCGGTTGTGGCAAATTGCAAAAGAGAAATTACGGTTGTGGCCGTTCCCGCATTAAATATTCTTTTCTTGTTTTTAGTTTGTTCCTTGGAGGAGGTTGTATGAAAATGAAGCAGATGACGCGGCTTTTGTGCGCCGCAGGTATTGCCGCTGTAACAACGTTTACGAGTGTTGCCGCATCGGCGCAAGAGCAGTTCTTCCCATTGTTGTCGTACCGTGTAGGTGCGTATGCAGCGGGCGGCAGCGGTCTTTTCGGTGGCATCATTGACTACATGAACTTGGTCAATATGAACGGCGGTGTGAACGGTGTAAAGCTGTCGTGGGAGGAGTGTGAGACGGAATACAACGCATCACGCGGTGTCGAGTGCTACGAACGATTGAAAAAGAAAAGCACGGGCGCAACCGTTGTGGAGCCGCTCTCCACAGGTATCGCGTACGGCGTATTAGACCGTCTACCGGCAGACAAAGTGCCGATGACCACGCTCGGCTATGGTCGGTCCGATGCTGCCAATGGCGAAGTGTTCCCGTACGTGTTCCCATTGATTACCAACTACTGGAATCAAGCCGCAGGCATGATTAAGTATTTGGGCGACAAGAACGGCGGAATGGATAAGTTGCGCGGCAAGAAAATTGTGCATCTGTATCACGACTCTGCTTATGGCAAAGAGCCGATCGCTGTGTTCGAAGCCTATTCGAAACAGTTGGGATTTGATCTCATCAAAATCCCAGTACCACCACCGGGCAACGAGCAACAATCGCAATGGCTGCAAAGTCGCCAAGCCAACCCTGACCACGTAATTTTGTGGGGCTGGGGCGTGATGAACGCAACAGCCTTGAAGGCGGCACAGCGCGCAGGCTACCCACGCGAGAAGATGTTGGGCGTGTGGTGGGCAGGCTCTGAGGAAGATACGATTCCAGCGGGCGAGGCATCAAAAGGCTACACCTCGATGACGTTCAACACGCCTGGTAACTACCCTGTGCTCGATCAGATTCGCCAAAAAGTATATGGTGCGAAGAAAGGCAATATGGAAGATTCCTCACGCGTGGGCTCGGTGCTTTACATGCGTGGCGTGACGGCGGCAATGATCTGGGTGGAAGCCTTGAAGGTTGCGCAGGACAAGTACGGCAAAGGCAAGGTGATGACAGGCGAGCAAATGCGCTACGGCTTGGAAAACATCAATTTTGATGAGGCCAAGCAACGCGCGTATGGTGCGTTCGGCATGTTCCCACCGGTGAAAACGAGCTGCAAAGATCACGAAGGTTCAGGCGCGGTGAAAGTGCAATCGTGGGATGGCAAAGCGTGGAAAGCCATTACGCCAAACTGGGTGATTGGTGATCGCGAGATGATTGGTAAGATGGTTGCTGAATCTTCTGCTAAATACGCTGCTGAAAAAAAGATTACGCCTGGCTGTTTGGCGAGCTAATCTAGTTTGAATGCGCACCACTTGCATCGCGCAAGTGGTGCTTTTTTAAGGAGATATCTCCGAAAACGTGCTCTGTTTACGCCGCAGGTTTTGCAAGCCTTTTTTTAAAAAAGTGGTCTTTGAAGCGCGAATATCTCGTTTTCCGTTCAAAGCCTATTTAAGTTGAGTCGCTATGTCCGCCTATCTTTCGGTCAATAATATCGAAGTTATTTACGATCACGTAATCCTCGTGCTCAAAGGCGTATCGCTGGAAGTGCCAAAGGGAAAGATCGTAGCGCTCTTGGGGGCAAATGGCGCGGGTAAATCCACCACGCTCAAGTCAATCTCCAATCTCATTAAAGCCGAGCGTGGCGATGTTACTAAAGGTTCCATTGAATTCGATGGTAAGCGCTGCGATACGCTCACCCCCAACGATATGGTGAAGTCGGGATTGTGCCAAGTGATGGAAGGCCGCCGCTGCTTTGGCCATTTGACGGTGGAAGAAAACCTGCTAACTGGCGCGTACACCCGCACGCTCTCACGTGCGCAAGTGAAGGAAGAGCTCGAAAAAACGTATCACTACTTCCCGCGCTTAAAAACACGCCGTACTTCACTCTCGGGTTACACCTCGGGTGGC
>JANMDS010000001.1:0-1944 GCA_031376405.1 Betaproteobacteria bacterium | reverse complement strand
GCGTAAAAACGGCACTTTTTCAAAATTATCTCCCCCAAAAGCGTCGTTTTTGAGCGACGCTTTTGCATCTCGTCCTGCGAAAGCCGCGCTTTGTCGTCACATTGTTTGTGCGCATCGCGAACTGCCATTAGACTGAGCAGCGTTGAGCCTAAGGAGCTGTTGCTATGCAATTGCGCGTTCTCGCGTTATCCCTATTATTTTCTACGCCGTTTTTGCGCGCGCAAACGGTGGTGGAATACGTGAACACTGCCGATTTCCCGCGCTCACCAGGCGGGCAGTTTTTTTACTCTGCTGATCCTGGCGAGCAAAGCTTCGTCGATGGTGGTGGCGCGGGGCGATTTAAGCGCACGGGCAATGCGTTTATGGCTGGAGGCGCAACGCCGTTGTGCCGCTTTTACGGCTCCGTTACGCCTGGTCCGAACTCGCACTTTTATTCGATTGATGCCGGTGAATGCGCGAGCTTGCGCGCCGCTCAAATCACGCCCAAGCCTGCGGCCAACCAACAGTGGAACTACGAAGGCAACGGTTTTAACGGCACGATCCCCGGCATAAGCGCGAGCGGCAAAGCGCTCTGCCCCGCCGGTACAACGCCGGTTTACCGCGCCTACAACGCCGCCTTTCGCAACGGGGTGAAAAACGCGTGGGATTCCAACCACCGTTATTCAATCAACAAAGGTGAGATTGACTTTTTAGTAAATGCGCAAAATTGGCTTGACGAAGGCGTTACCTTTTGCGCAGCGGGAAGCGTAGCCCCGCCCGCCCTTCCCGCAACAACCGCGAACGCGATGCAATGCGCGAGCCCCCGCGCCGATAAAACGTTTAAAGACAAGCAAGGCACCATCGAAAACGAAAAAGCGTGGATACGCTCTCATATTGACGAAATTTATTTGTGGCGCGAGGAAGTGCCCGCGCTGTTTGCCTCCGACTACGCTTCGCCCGTTTCGTACTTTCGTCCGCTAAAAACCTGGGCAAAAACTGCATCAGGAAAAGATAAAGATCAGTTTCACTATGCGATTGACACCGCTGTGTGGAACGCCGAAATTGCGGGCGATTCAGGCGTTGGCTATGGGCTTGATATCTCGCCAAAAAATACGGCCCGCCGGGCTACGATTGCGTTGGTCGAAAAAGGCACGCCCGCTGCAGTGGCTGGGCTTCGCCGGGGGCTGCAAATCACCAGCGTTAATGGTTTGAACGATACGAGCAGCGCCTTCGCCGCCGCGTTGCAAAACGCACTGAGCCCGAAAGCCGCTGGACAATTGGTTACGCTTGGTATCTTTGATCCGGTAACCAAAACCCAAAAAGACGTGGCCATGAATGCAGCGGCGATTTCGACTGACTCCGTGCCGCTTGTGTCCACCCTCGACACTCCAACGGGCAAAGTAGGCTACGTGCTCTACACCTCATTTCTCACCCTAGCAGGGGAAGGCGCGCTCATCGATACATTTAAGCAGCTAAAAGCCCAAGGCGTTACCGATTTGGTATTGGATTTGCGCTACAACGGCGGTGGCTACGTTTACATTTCCGCGCAATTGGCCTACATGATCGCGGGCTCGAAAACCAAGGACAAAGTTTACGAGCGGTATATCTTCAATTCACTTCGCGACGCCGAAACCAATGCTCCAGACAATCCAACGCCGTTTTACGATACGGCCAGCGGATATCCGGGCACGAACACCTTGGAAGATGCCCCGCTGCCAACGCTCAACCTAGGGCGAGTGTTCATCTTGACCAGCAACGGCACGGCCTCCGCCAGCGAGTCCATCATCAACGGGCTGCGCGGTATTGATGTGGAAGTGGTGCTCATTGGCGACACCACGGTTGGCAAGCCGTTCGGATTTTTCGATGTAGATAACTGTGGCACTACGTATTTGGCGGTGGAATTTAAAGGCGTGAATCAAAAAGGCTTTGGTGATTTTGCTGATGGTTTTGCGCCCACCTGCAACG
>JANMDS010000591.1:0-2966 GCA_031376405.1 Betaproteobacteria bacterium | reverse complement strand
CCGAAGTGAAGGTCGGATCGCGCCGATAGAAGTCAATCGCCTTTAGAAAGAACTCGTAGCCGTAGTCTTCATCATCGGGAAACTTCCGAGGATTCCAAGGACTCCTCATGATGAAGGAGGCGAGCCTTCGAAGTTCAAGTTCGTAGTCAGAGATCTCGAAAAGCGCCTTCGGAATACCGAGGCTTGTCGCTCGCTCGCCAATTGCGTCGTCAAGCTTTGCAGCTTTCTCCTTCAGCTTTGCTCTTGTTGCAGACAGTTCAGAGCGAACAGTAGACAGTTCATCTTTGAGTGAATCAATGACCGCTTGGCTTTGCTTTTTCACTGTATCAGGTGACAAGTCTTTAAGGGAGGCGACCTGCTCTTTTAGACCGGCAATCTGGGCATCCTTCGCTTCAACGACCTGCTTGCTCCAGCGGTAGCCAAGGAGACCGACTACCGCTGTCAGAAAACCGGAAAGCACCCAAACGATTGCGACGACATCGGTGATCTTGATTTCAGTGGGCATCGTGGCTCCTGCTGTGAGACCTAACTTGTTTTAAAGCTTATATCCGAAATTTAACAAATTAACCCGCAGCCTGGTAGGGCGGGCACTCCGTGCCCACACAGCGGAATAGCCTTGACTTTAAGAAGGTGGGCAGAGGCTGCCCACCCTCCCAATAACGCCTACAGAAAGGTTTGAAATGAGCGGTTTGCAAACAACATTGAGCATTGCGAAAGTGCAGCGCGCTTGGCAATCTATTGATGCGATGGTTTCGGTGCGCCCGATTTCTACAGCGAAAGACTATGCCCTTGCAACGGCGCAGCTAGATCGCCTACTCGAGGCTGCGGGCGACGACGATGCGCATCCGCTTTCTGGCCTGATCGAAGTGATGGCAGAAAACATTTCTCGCTATGAAAAGCACACGTTTCCCATCGCTGCTGCTACGCCGCATGAAGTGTTGCAAGGCTTGATGGAAGCGCGTGGGCTCAACCAAAGTGCGCTGCAAGACGTGGTGCACCAAAGCAATCTCTCCGCGATTTTGGCGGGAAAGCGCAGCATCAGCGCTGCGCTTGCGGCTAAGTTGGCGGATTTTTTTGATGTTAATCCTGGCGTGTTCATCTCAGGCGCATAGGAAATGGCAATATGATATCATCTGATAAATTGATATCATCTCGGCAACAATATGTCTTCTACCGTTCTTATTCGCGGTCTCGAGCCAAATACGAAAGCCAAGCTTAAAGCGCAGGCTGATGCTAGTAATCGCTCACTAGAAGCGTATCTGCGCGAAATTGTTACGCGTGCGGCTGAAACTGCGCCGCAGGTACAGGTAAGCGAAAAGGAGGCTAACGCACGTCGTCGCCCGCCTACGTTGCCTGGAAAAGTGATTGAGCGCGGCGATGTGTTTTCAAGTGAGCCCGCAGCGCTATGGGAACCTGCGTTGGAGCCGCGGGCGTGATCGTTCTCGATACGCATGTGTGGCATTGGTGGGCAAATCAAATTGAAGGCAAGCTTTCACCAAGCGCGATTGCGTTGATTGAGCGCAGCCCGCGCGTGGCCGTGAGCGCGATTTCGATTTATGAAATGGCGTGGTTGGTCAAGCATGGGCGTATCGAGCTGCCGATGCCAATCAACGATTGGCTCGCGCTCGTGCGCGCGCAATCGGGCATCGAGGAAATCGCGATCACGGGCGATATTGCCGCGCTCGCGGTGAACTTACCCGATCATCACAAAGACCCATACGACAGGCTCATCATCGCAACAGCGTTAACGCAACGCGCGACGCTGCTCTCGCGCGATGCGGCGTTTGCACAATACGAAGAATTGCGTGAATGGCTGGTGTCGGTTTAGCGAAAACGCTGACGACCTGCAACAAAAAAATCAACTAAATACCCAAATCTGGCCGCAGGTATTGGGAGGCAATTTTTGTGATGCACAATGCTGCGCGCTCGATTTGCGGAGAGACCGCCAAGCAATGGATTTGCGGAAAACCGTAGCGCAAGCACCCCGTGCCTAGGTACAACCAAGCAATACATACCGTTACAAATGCACGCTTTACGTTATACCGAGTGCAGCCTAAACTCATTGCATGAGTACCCCAGCAATTGCCCTGAATCGATTCGGGCTTGGTGCCCAATCCGCCGAGCCTGCACCGAGCGACCCCCAGCGCTGGCTGCTTTCCCAGCTTGACACCTATGCGCCGCTGCCTCAAGAATGGAAGGCAGTGCAGCGGACTTCAGCACTGCTCGAGGTCTGGAACACGATGCAGCGCGCTGTCCGGCAAGCACCTGAAAATCAGCGTAGCGGCATCCGTGAAGCCTACCTTCGGCAGGCAAGCAAAGAGTACCAAGCCGCTGTGGGTGCGCGCACGACCAGTGCGCTGCAGACCACCACGCCATTCGTCGAGCGCTTGGTGCATTTCTGGTCTAACCACTTCGCGGTTTCTGTTGATAAGCTACTGATCGTCGGGATGGCGGGAAGCTTTGAGGCCGATGCCATCCGACCCAACGTGCTGGGCCGCTTTGAGGATTTGCTGCTCGCCGTGGTGCGGCATCCCGCGATGCTGCTCTACCTCGATCAGGCGCAATCCACTGGGCCGAGAAGTCCGCGTGCCGCAGGAGGGCAGCAACGTGGTGGCGGCCTTAATGAAAACCTTGCGCGTGAGATCCTTGAGCTGCATACCCTCGGTGTTCGCAGCGGCTATACGCAGGAAGACGTGACCGAATTCGCGCGCGCACTTACCGGATGGACGCTCCCAGGCGACGGTGGTGGTGACGCAACGTTTCGCTTCGTGCCCGCACTGCATGAGCCCGGCTCGCGCACCATCCTTGGCCGCACGTACGCGGAGGGCGGCGAACAGCAGGCGCGGGCGGTGATTCACGACTTTGTGACTGCGCCTGCCACCGCGCTACACATCGCTAGCAAACTTGCGCGGCACTTCGTTGCCGACGATCCACCCCCTGCCTTAATCAAGCTATTAGCGGACACT
>JANMDS010000550.1:0-2945 GCA_031376405.1 Betaproteobacteria bacterium | reverse complement strand
AATCCTTGTCAATCTTGCCATTTGGAATCACTACAATATATTTTTTGTCATCGGGAATTATTCCTCTAATTACCCATTTGTTATATTCCCTCAATACATCTTCCTCTACAGATACCTCCTTGGCTAAGTCAGCCAACGATTTTTTACTCTTCGACTCAAATAAAATTGCCTTAACCAGAGGCTCGCCTTCTATTGACCTTTCAAAAGCCACTTTGTGCGCAATGAATTTCTTAATGTACCAATATGTCTCTGAGCTCACCTCAAAATGTTGTTTACCATTGTGCTTATCTCCTACAGACCTCTTCACACCGCCTGCTCCCATTTGGTAAGCCTGCAAGGCCAATATCCAATTATCAAACTGTTCATTATTTTGTTTGAGGTAATTAGCCGCTCCACGCGAAGCCGAAGCAATATTCATTCGCTCGTCAATTTCTTTGTCCACACGCAGGCCCATGCTGATGGCGGTGAAATCTTTGAACTGCCAAAAGCCAACGGCATTGGAAACCGAAACGGCATCTGCTACTAACGCGCTCTCTTGCAGCACCAAGTACTTAAGATCATCAGGCACGTTCTCGTCTGCAAATATTTTGGAGATCAGCGGGAAGTATGTTTTGGCTCGCTCTACCTTAATATTAAAGTATTTAGGATGGCGTGTAAGTGCATCCACATCTTTTTGAATTTCGCGCCTGGCGTCATCACGGATGGTGAGCGTCATGTTGGCGAAATGCATTTTATGGGGCACTTCAGGAGTTTGCGCGTATGAGGCAGCAACTCCAAAAAAAATGAGTGCAACTGCAAAAAATCTCATTGATACAAAGGTAGAGAAAAATTAATAGTGATCAAGGGGTGAAGCTAAAGGTTATCCGTTAATAGTTATCAGTTAATTGTTAGGCGGAACTACTATTAACCAATAACTATTAACTCCTAATCTTTTGTACAATCATGATTCCATCGCGCAATGGGAGGAGCATTGTTTTATCGCGCTCATCTTGATTCACTTTTTGATTGAACTCTTTTATTGCCTTGGTGTCTTTGTCTATTTTGGTTTGAACTACCTTGCCGCTCCACAATACATTATCGGCTAAGATGAAACCACCGACAGGTACTTTATCAAAGATCAGATCATAATAGAGGCTATAGTTTTGTTTGTCGGCATCAATAAAGACAAGATCGAAGTTTATATCTAATGTGGGGATAATTTTAGCAGCATCGCCAATTCGATAATCGATTTTACTTTCTAATCCACCCTCTTTGAAATAACCGCGAACACGGGTTTCTAATTCTTCGTTGATATCGATCGTAATCAATTTTCCGTTGGAGGAAAGCCCTTCGGCCAAGCAAATAGCCGAGTAGCCTGTGTAAGTGCCAATCTCCAAAATAGTTTTGGGTTTGATCATGTTGCTGACAGTGGAAAGAAAACGTCCTTGCAAGTGACCCGATACCATGCGCGGCATCAGAACTTCGGCATTGGTCTCTCGATCAATTTTCTTCAATAGATCAGACTCGGAGCTTGTGTGAGCTTTGGCGTACTGTTCAATATCGCGAGAAAGGAAATCCATGAGAATGAGTAAGGTCAATTTACTGTTACAGGTTACTGGTTTCCAGTTACCTGTAACTGGGAACTAGAAACTGGGAACCTATTTCGGTTCCATAATTAAGCAGCTCAATTTTCTTTCATCAAACATTTCGATGGCTAGTTCTTGAAGTTGTGCAGAAGTCGTTTTCTTCACGCGCTCTTGGATTTCTTCAAACGAAATGATCTTGCCCAAGTCCAATAGGTTGCGCGCCATCATCATCATAAAGCTAATGTTGCTTTCTTCTGCCATGGCGAGGTGACCTAATATCTGTTCTTTGCTGGATGCCAATTGTTTTTTGCCCAATGGTTCATCGCACAATCTTTTCAATTCAGCTTTTACCAACTCAATACTTTTTTTCATTTGTGATGGCTCTGTTCCAAATGAAATCATCAGAAGCCCAGTGTCAGTGAATGGAACGAAGTGCGAGCCGATGGAATAGACAAAGCCGTGCTTCTCACGGAGTGCAAGGTTCAACCGTGAGTTCATGCCCGAGCCACCGAGTATGCTGGTGAGCATGTAGAACGGACTGCGTCTTTCGTCAGAAAGTTTGTAGGCTGCGCGCCCCATGGCACAGCGACCTTGCTTTACTTCGCGTTTTAAAATCAATTCTTTAGGCTTGTAACCAGAAAATTTTGTGCGCTTTTTATTGGAGGAAACTTTTGGCACGTGGCCCATGTACTTTTCAGCCAATCGAATCACTTCGTCCATCGAAACATTACCGACACAGGAGAAAACAATTTTGGAGGTATCTAAATGTGCTTTTACAAAAGTCCTAAAATCAGATCGCTTGAATCGCTTAACGGTTTTTTCTGTGCCCAAGATATTCATACCTAACGAATGGCCCGCAAAAATGACTGCATCAAATTCATCTTGAAGAGAGTCTTCTGGGTCATCGAAATACATGGACATTTCTTCCAAGATGACGTGACGCTCTTTTTCTATTTGTTGCTGTGGGAAAATGGAATCGAAGGTGATGTCTGCCAAGAGTTCTACAGCTCGCTCAAAATAATCATCGCGTAAAGAGGCGTAGAAAAGTATTTTTTCTTTGTCTGTAAAGGCGTTAAGTTCTCCACCTAGCGACTCCAGACGATTTAGGATATGAAATGATTTTCTTTTCTTCGTTCCCTTGAAAGCCATGTGCTCCCAAAAGTGAGCAATGCCTTGGTTGGTCAAATCCTCATCGCGGCTGCCAATATCGAGCATGATGCCGCAGTGGACAATTTTGGTGGGTGTGACTTGGTTGTGCACCACGCGGATGCCGTTTTTCAGGGTATGGATTTGATAGTTCCTCATAATTTGAGGGTAAAGTTAGTGAATGACATTGGGACTTGGGTATTAGGACTTGGAGATTAGCCATTGGTAAATGAT
>JANMDS010000515.1:0-6455 GCA_031376405.1 Betaproteobacteria bacterium | reverse complement strand
CTCGCCTCCGGTTGCACTACGATGTCCACTCCACCCGCGCCGGTCGTGGTAGCGCCGTTTTTGGCAGCGCCTGTGCAGCAGATGTGGCAGCAAGGCCGCTCGGCAGAGCTGGCCGCATCGACGCTGGCTCCAATTGCGGGCAAGCTCACGGTAACTGCTGCAGCCGACATTCCGCTGAACAAACTCAAACTCCCGCCTGGGTTCAAAGCAGAAATTTGGGCGACGGGCCTGCCCGGGGGCCGCGCGATGGTGCATGGCGACAATGGCAAAGTTTATGTGGGTACGCGCGGTATTGGGCGGGTGTACGAAGTAAGCGACAACGGCGGCGCGCGCACGGTGCGCACCGTAGTCGATAAGCTCAACCAACCTGCGGGCGTGGAGTATCGCAATGGCGCGCTCTATGTGATGGCCATTGACAAAGTGTTGCGTTTCGATGGTATTGGCTCGAACCCGAACGCGGCGCCGGTGGACATGACTACGGCGTTCAATCTACCGCCTGAGCAACACCACAATTGGAAATACATTCGCTTTGGCCCCGATGGCAAGCTCTATGTGCCCTTCGGTGCGCCGTGTAACGTATGTGAGCAACCGCCGGAATACGCGCAAATTCGCCGCTACAACCCGGACGGATCAGGTATGGAAGTGCTCGCGCGCGGTGTGCGCAACACGGTGGGTTTTGATTTCCACCCGGTAACGAAAGAGCTCTGGTTTACCAACCACGGGCGGGATTGGATGGGCGATGATTCCCCAGACGATACGCTGCATCGCCTTTCCGCTCCAGGGCAAAACGCAGGCTTTCCATATTGCCATATGGGCAACACGCCAGACAAAGATATTATCAAAGCCAATCCGTGCGAAGGCGTAACGCCGCCCGTGCAAAAAATGGGCCCGCACGTAGCGGTGATGGGCTTGCATTTCTACACCGGCGCGATGTTCCCCGCTGCGTATAAAAACGCGATGTTTGTTGCCCGTAAAGGCTCGTGGAACCGCACAAAAAAATCGGGTTACGACGTGGTGATGGTGCAGGCGAACGCCGACGGCAGCAACGTAAAGGTTACGCCGTTTATCACCGGTTTTATGGATGAGAGCGACAACTCATTCTGGGGTCGTCCCGCCTACATGTTGCAGTTAAAAGATGGCTCTCTTTTGGTATCTGATGAGCAGTTGGGCGCGATCTATCGTATCAGCTTCGGTGGCTAATTTTTGCCATGGAATTGCTGCACTCGTTTTCAGCGCGGGTGCAGCACTTACTACTGCCCAGGCGCAAACGCACCCGCTCACGCCACTGTGCGGCGCGTGTCACGGCGCGGATGGGAATTCAACGATGGCTCTTGTGCCTTCGCTCGCAGGGCAGCCTAAAGTGTTCTTAGAGAATCAGCTGGTCATGATTCGCGAAGGCATGCGCGAAGTGCCGCAGATGAAAGGGCTGCTCGATCAAGTTAAAGATGAAGATTTCACCGCCCTCGCCAAGCTTTACTCTGCAATGCCCAGCAAGGCAAGCACCACAAACCTGGACGCTGAAAAAATTAAGCGTGGCGCAGCGCTTTCTAAGCAAGGCTTATGCGGCTCCTGTCACCTGCAAGACTACGCGGGGCAACAGCAAATGCCCAGGCTCGCGCAGCAGCGCGAAGATTTTTTACTCGCCAACATGCAGCAATTTCGCGATGGGAAAGCGGTCGGGCGAGACACCATGATGAATGGCGCTTTACGTGGATTATCCGATGCGCAATTAAGCGATTTAGCCCACTATTTCGCAACGTCTGGCGTAACCCCAAAATAGCTATTTTTCTGGGAGATAATCCCGAAAAAAGGGACACTTTTACGCCGCAGGTTTTAGGGCAAAATCGGAGCAGCAAGCATCCGCTCCGCGTACCGCGCCATCAAATCCACTTCAATATTCACCCCATCGCCTTCGCGCATGGTTTTGAACGCGGTGTTTTCAAATGTGTGCGGGATGATGTTGCATTGAAATTTTGTACCGTCCACCGCGTTTACAGTGAGGCTTACGCCATTGACACACACCGAGCCTTTGCGCGCGATGTAGCGCGCGTAGGCGACAGGTACGCCCACTTCTAAAAACCAGCTCTCGGCAATGTCGCGCCATTGGGTGACGCGGCCGACGCAATCAATGTGCCCGGTGACCAAATGCCCTCCCAAGCGATCGCTCAAGCGTAACGATTTCTCTAAATTAACGAGGCCTTTTTTGTTGAACCCCGCAGTGAGCTCAAGCGTGTGGGCCGATACGTCGTAACTTAGTTTTTGCCCTTCAATGGCCACCACGGTTAAGCAACAGCCGTTGTGCATGATGGAGTCACCCAAGCCAACGTCTGCGATATCCCAGGCGCCGCAATCTACGACGAGCCGCTTGCCCGCTTGCAACGGCAGCGCATCAATGATGTGGCCGAGGCCGGTGACAATACCTGTGAACATATTTAAATTACTTTCTTGAGTCGCAATCGTGCGTCTTCGCCCAAAAGGCCCAGATCAAAAAACTTCCATTGTTGCGCTGCTGGGAGTGCCAACATTTCAGGCAAGGTAAACATCTCATTTGCCTGCGGGCCGAAGAGCGCGGGGGCTAAGTAGATGAGCAATTCGTCTACGGCATCGGTTTGTAAAAATGCCCCTGTGAGCCGCGCGCCCGCTTCCAAATGCAGCTCGTTTATTTTGCGTGTGCCCAGCTCGCGCAGAAGTGCGTGCAGATCAATGCGCCCATCTTGATCGGGCAGGGAAAGCACTTCTACCTGCGGCGTAAAAACGGCTCTTTTTGAGGAATATCTCCCAGAATTTACGACTAAAACCGGTGCTTCTTCACTCGCGGATTTGAAAATATTTAAGTCTGCTCGCAATTGCCCGCGCGGGTCAAGCACGATGCGTAGCGGTTGTTTTGTGGTGGCAACGTGACGCACATTTAACGTGGGGTTATCACTCATCACGGTGCCGCTGCCCGCGAGCACAGCGCAGGCCCGGGCGCGAAACGCGTGGCCATCGGCGCGCGCGGCCTCGCCCGTAATCCATTGGCTCACGCCGTTGGAAAGCGCAGTGCGCCCATCTAAGCTCGCCGCCATTTTCGCGCGCACCCACGGCCTGCCGTGCTGCATGCGCGTGAGAAATCCAATGTGATGCGCGCGGGCTTCGGTTTCCAGCAAACCCAATTGCACTTCAATGCCCGCCGCGCGCAATGCCGCTACGCCGTTGCCGTTTACAGCAGGGTTCACATCCAGCGTAGCAATAAAAACTTTTGCAACGCCCGCAGCAATGAGCGAGGCGCAACACGATTCATGCCGCCCGCTTGCACCCACTGCGCTGCAAGGCTCGAGCGTGACGTAGACCGTCGCGCTTTTTGCATTTTCACCCGCTGCGATCAGCGCCGCTTGCTCCGCGTGTGGCCCGCCATACGCCTGCGTCGCGCCCACACCCACGATGCGCTCGCCGCGCACGATTACGCAGCCCACGCTCGGGTTCGGGCGGGCGAGCGCGATGTTGTGTTCTGCCACGCGCAGGGCTTCGCGCATCATCCCGAGATCTAAAGGTGAAAATGCTTCGCCCGTGCTGAAGCCGTTAGCGTTCAACTTGCGTCATCCCGGCGCAGGCCGGGATCCAATTGTTTAACTCCGCGCGAAGCATGCGTACAAAAATAGACTTCATCGAGTTACAAAAAACCGGATTCCGGCCTGCGCCGGAATGACGTAAATAAGTTGCTCGGAGCGGACTGCTCGGACGAGCAGTAATGTAAAAGCCCTCATTTTGAGCGATCCCGTTTCGGCGTCACAGGCGCGGAAGGCGGTGTGAACTCGCGAATTACGCTTCGGAAGTCTTCCACATCCTGAAACGAACGGTAAACGGATGCGAAGCGAATGTACGCCACTTTATCGAGCTTATAGAGCTCCGCCATCACCAGCTCGCCCACATCCCGCGCTGCAATTTCCCGCTCGCCCCGCCCGGCCACAGCCGCCATAATCCGCCCAATCGCTGCATCCACCAATTCCGTAGGCACGTAGCGTTTGTGCAGCGCTTTAATAAAGCCTACGCGTATTTTCTCCACATCAAAATTGCTACGCGTGCCATTATTTTTCACTACCTGCGGCATCCGCAACTCCACCGTCTCCGCAGTGGTAAAGCGCTTATCGCAGCCCGTGCACTTACGCCGACGGCGAATGCTATCGCTCGTATCCGCCACGCGGGTATCGAGCACTTGAGATTCCAAACTTCCGCAAAAAGGGCAACGCATTATTTGTTGAGAAAAAGCCGCAGTTGCGGTGAGTTTACGTTCAGTGCCGTAGAGCTTGGAAAAGTGAAAAAACGACAAGACTATTTAGCCATATTCGCCTGCTAACATGGTGGCATGACATCTCTTTTCGGCATTCCAATTGATCCGTTGATTCTGTTTTTTTTCGTAGGCGTATTCGCCCGCGTAGCAGGCGCAACGTTCGAATTCCCCGCTGCAATTTATCAAGGCTTAGCCGCATTTTTAATGCTGTGTATCGGGCTCAAAGGCGGCGTGGCCCTGAACGAACATGGGAATGCTGAGCTCATTGGCCACGTTGCCCTGGCTTCGTTTCTCGCCGCTTTTTTAGCTGCTGCGGTGTACCTCGTTTTGCGCACGCTCTTTCGAAGCGAACGCGAACACGCTGCCACGCTCGCTGCGCACTACGGCTCAGTAAGCGTGGTGACGTACGCCGTGGCCGGTAATTTTCTCAACGCCCGCAATATCCCGTTTGAGAGCCACATGCCGATGCTGCTCGCCGTCATGGAAGTGGTGGGCATATTGGTTGCGTTGCTTTGCGTGCGCACGCGCAACGTCGCGTGGCGCGCGCTCTCACACGATCTGCTCATCTCACAAGGAATATATCTTTTGCTCGCTGGCATGGTCGTGGGTGCGATTGCAGGCAAGGCGGGCCTCGCCCGGATTGAGATTGGCTACGTGCAGCTTTTCCCGCTCGCGCTGGCCCTTTATCTCATCGAGCTCGGGCTCATCGTCGGCAAAGAAATTTCCCGATTGCGTCGTGGTTTGCTGCCGTTCGTTGCGTTCGCCGTGATCTGGCCCATGCTCGCATTTGCACTCGGTGCCACCGCTGGGCACGTGGCGAAAATGAGCGAAGGCGGCGCGTTTTTACTCGGCGTGTTATGTGCCAGTGCGTCGTACATCGCCGCGCCCTCCGCCGTAAAAGCCGCCCTGCCCAACGCAAATGTTTCCAGCGCCGTAGCGCTCGCGCTAGGCGTTACGTTCCCGTTTAACGTGGTGTTCGGGCTGGAGATGTATTGGCGAGCGATGCAGGCGATGCGGTGAGGTGGGTCGAATTGAGTAAGAAATTCCTGCGGCGCAAACGCGAAATATTTCAGAAGAAATCGTAAAAATATTGGGTATTCTGCGCCGCAGGTATTGCGTAAAAACTGTATTATTTGGGATACAATTTGTAAATGTTCACGATCAACACAACAAACCATTTTGATTCTTGGTTTGCCACGCTCAAAGATCGTCTAGCCAAGGCGCGCATTACCGCCCGAATTGATCGAGCGGAAGCTGGAAATTTTGGCGACAGCGCGCCGGTGGGCGAGGGCGTGAGTGAAATGCGCATTCACTTTGGGCCCGGCTACCGCGTGTATTGGAAACGGGTGGCGGGTGAAATAGTGATTTTGCTCGCTGGCGGGGATAAATCTTCCCAACAAACTGATATTGCACTGGCGCTGCAGCTCGCGCGAACCTTGAAGGAAACCGAATAATGGCAAAGACAACACTTCGCAAATGGGACACCGCCGAACATCTCAAAACCGATGAAGATATTGCGTTGTATCTCGACGCGTGCTTTGAAGAGGCAGGCGACGATGCAGCCTTCGTTGCCAAAGCCCTTGGCAATATCGCGCGCGCACGCGGTATGGGCACCATCGCGAACGAAACCGGCTTAGGCCGCGAAAGCCTCTACAAAGCGCTCTCCGGCGATGGTAATCCAAGCTTGGCCACGGTGTTGAAAGTAACGCAAGCGCTGGGCATTCGCCTGCACGCCAGCCCCGCTTAGTTCGCGCGCGAAAGCGGCAAATTCCTGCGGCGCAGAATTGGGGATTTTGCTGTGATTTCTCCGCAAAAGTAGCAATTCTGCGCCGTAGGTTTTGTGTGAAAAATCGTAGCCGCGATGGAGCGCCGTGCCGCATGTTGCTTGGCAATAAACCTAACGCGCGGGAATCGAGGCCGTTTAGGCTTTTGAGTCAGCTCGCGATGCGTGGAAGGGCAACGAAAACCTCGATTCCATGCCGGAAGGCATACCGTTTCGCAGATGGAGAAAGGGGCATTCCATCGAGGCTACGCTCGCTGAGCCACAGGTTTTGCGTAAAAAATCGTAGATACTGTTATCGAAGTCAAGCGCCATGGAGTGCTGGATTGAACGGTTTACCTGATTTCAGCACGCCAAATATGACTTGAGCTAGTTTGCGCATCATCGCCCCGATGATGAGTTTGGGTG
>JANMDS010000354.1:0-7713 GCA_031376405.1 Betaproteobacteria bacterium | reverse complement strand
AGTATTCGCAGGGTGCGGAAACGTTTAAGGCGCTCTACGGCTGTTACCCTGCTGCGCCAGCGGTGCTATTCGATGTTGCCTATGGCCAGGCAACACCAACGACTTGCGGCACAAGTGTGGCGACACGTTTCAAGGAACCCGTGCTGTCGGAGGGCGTTCGCGACGGGTCAACTGGCAACGTGCGGTTGGACGCTATCAACCCAGGCTCGATTCTCACCTATACATCGGTAACGACAGGCAGCTCTACTACTCGCTTTGCAAATGTTACGGCGGTGTCGGATAGCATTAAGAGCAAGATTCTTGAGATTTGTAACGGCGACGAGACCACGCCCGGTCCATGTACTGTTGCGACAACAGCGGGCACGCCACCGATTCATACGATGTCATATCGGATCGGCTTACTTTAAGCGTAGAAACATCTAATGCGCCACCAACAGGGATTTGGATTTGCAGCCATTTTTATTGTGACGGCTGCGGTTGCGTTGGTGGCGGCGTTTCTTTCGAGTTCCGCGCCACCGCTTGAAACGACGGAGGAGCGTGATCGGAAGTTTTTTCAGGCGTTCGAGGCCAGTGCCGTTCGTGATTTCGCGCTCAGATTTAACGCAGTCAGTGGCTCGCGTGATGCTCTGTTGCTTGTCCAGCGAACCTACTTTGAAGACGCCCACGGAGCAACCGGCGTAGGCCAGAGCGCGCGATCTATGGGCGTTGCGGTTCCACTTCAGGTTGGTGTCGCAGTTGTAGACGACCGTCCAGTGGCAGCCGGCGCAAAGTGTTTTGCGCCATCGCTGGTTGTATATTTACGGTCCGACCCCTCAGACACTATTACCGTGTCGCCCGGTCTGGTTGCAGATGCCCCGGTAATTTCGGCGAGTCCTGGAGTCGTTCACCGAAAAATAAGCGTTAAAAGCATACGAGAGGCGTGGTGTAGCGAAGTCGAACGCACTTTACAACGCACGGCCTTGGCCTTCGAGCGCCGTGCGCGTGCGAAAATTGAAGCTGATCCCATTCGGAATATTGATATCAATTACTTATTTGATGATGGCGTTGCCAGCGATTCGGTTGGTCGGTTCTTCGGTGGGGTGGCCCTGAGCACGGCAGTTTCCGTCGAAAGCCTAGCCGCTCGCGGCGCAGGCGGCCTTGACGCGCTACGCCGCATTGTGGCGATCCCCGAATTTGGCATCCTGGGTTTGAACGGAAACCAGCAGGTACATGTTGTAAAAGCGAGCGGGTCTAGACCGTATCGGTTACAAGTGTTTTGGACGCCGTGGTGGTCGGGCTTGTTACAAAACGAACTAGTGGCACAAAGCTATAGCGTGAATGCTATTCAGAGCATTAATTGAGGATATTTTGATGGTTAATATTGAGGCATGGCTGAGCGAGTTTAAGTGGCTCGCAGATCTTTTAGCGCAAAAAGAGTCGGATCGTATTTCTGACTTTCACATGCATATTGGTGCCGCTGTCCGCCTTCGCGTTGATGGTGACCTCAAGCCGTGGGGTGAGGGCGTTATTACAGAGCAATCAATAGATGCGTTGCTCAATCTCTTTGGTGTGGCTGACTGGGAAACAAAGCTCCAGTTGGAGCGCGGAATCAAGGCTAGTGGTACGTTCCTGGAGAAAAGGTGGCGACTTCAAGTGGCCTATAAGGAGCCGCACGGTTTAGTTGAGCGTGTAGCTGGCGAAACAACGCGGCGATCACCGTGGGTCGTTATGCGAAAACTGTCCAACGATATTCCGTCGTTTGAACAATTGGGGCTGCGGGAATCGATCAAAAGTCTGCTTGAAAGCCCTCGTGGTCTTGGACTTATTGTCGGGTCAGTGGGGAGCGGCAAATCCACGTCGCTCGCGGCTATCGTCGATGATCTCAATGAGAACGGCAGTCATCACATCATCACAATCGAAGATCCGATTGAGTATTTACATCAGCCTAAAAAAAGCTGGGTAACCAGCATACAAGTTGGGCGCGATGTTGAGACGTACGCCGAGGGATTAAAGGCCGCGTTGAGACAAGATCCAGACGTAATCCTTGTGGGCGAAATTCGGGATTTGGAAACAATGGAGGTTGCGCTGCAGGCATCTGAAACCGGACATATGGTGCTTGGAACATTACACGCGGATTCGACCACAGGCGCAATCGAGCGGGTCGCCGGGTTCTATCCCGCGGATGCAAAAGAAGCGGTGTGTCATCAAATGTCTAGTGCATTACGCTTCGTAATCGCGCAGCGATTGGTGCCAAAAAAAGAAGGTGGTGGTCGCGTGTTGGCGCACGAGATCATGACGGTCACACCAGCTATATCGGCGCAGATTAAAAATAAAAAGTTTCTTGAAATCGTCGGAGCGATTCGCAATCCGAGCGGTGATGAGGATCGATCTAATCTCTTGTTGTTGAACGATCACTTGGTTGAGCTGAGCAAGCGTGGGTTAATTTCAGGCAAGTCGGCGCTACGAGAAGCTTACGATCAGGCTGATCTGCGTTCCAAAATGACGGAAGCCGGCCTTTCGGTTGACGATTAAGGGTTAAACGAAATGTGGAATCGAATTGGCAGTCGTCAGCAAGGATTAACCTTAGTCGAGTTGATCGTGGTTGTCGCCGTGATTACGATTTTAGGGTCCTACATGTACGAACCGTTCGTATCAGCGTTGCGAACCAACGGAAAGATTGAAAACGAGCGCCGGTTAAACGCGCTTGCGCAAGGTATCGAGCGCGCGTATTCTCAAAATATTGGAACGGTTTCCGCAGACGTGGCAGCTTCGTCAGGAAAGCGATTGCGGTTTCGTGGTGCGTCGGGCACTATCGTTTCGCTTGACCAAACGACAGCATTGGTACCCGCTCAAGTAAACGAGCTCGCACCGTATCTTCCAAAGGACGGTGGCGGCGAGCTAGCATTTGATGGGCGCGGCAATGCATTCGTAATCTATGTGTCTGGTGTCCTTACCGACGCACATCGTGGCGTCACGTACCCCTATCGGGTTATTAAGGTGGTGAGCCCTGGGTTTGATGGAACGCTGTCGACATTGGAAACTGACACGAACGCTAAAGGTGATGATGAGTGGCGCGTGGTGGATGGCCGGGCATCGATGCGTATCGCTATTGATGCAGCGTTTTTGAAGGTCGATACGCTTCGCGCAGGTTTAGAGCGGTATTACGAAACCCGATACCTCGTTGACCAAAATCGTGACCCACTGCGCTCGTACTATGCGAATGCGCCTGCGTCTGGGGCTACGGCACCAGCATCCCTTTACGATGCGGCCGGTGGGTTACCAAGCGTACAGAGTCCTGTAGCACTTTCCCCATACAGGGATTCTGTCGGCTTTGGTGTGGCCGCACTTGCGTTGTCCTGGGACGAATCCGGCGCAAGTATCCAGTTCGTCAATGCGAGCGCTACGGAGCGGCATCCAGCCAACGCTACGGCATCTCTGGCGACGCCGCCCTATACCTTCGCAGTTATCGCAAATGTGCCGTGGGCGACCGCTTACGGCCTAGATACCTCCTCGTCAACGTGGCCGCTACGATCTGTGGCGCAGTCTAATTTTTAAGGTTAAATCGTGTCAATTCGAAACGTGATTATTTGTACAGCGTCATTGGGGGCTTCGGCAATCGGCGTAGCCTTTGGGCAGGGCATAGCGCCCGCGCCCGTCGTTACAGGTGCGTCGAGTGTAACGAAGGTAGTTCACATCAAAGATGCCGAGGCCGGAGCAAAGCCTAATCACCAGTATCAGCAACAATTGCCAGATGTTGGTGTAAATCCGTTCACGGGCGCAAGTGCGAAATATAACAGCAAGACCGTGGAGCGTGAGCTTGCGGAAAAGGACAGTCAAATCGCAGCAGCGCGTGCATCTGAAGCGAAAGCATTGGTGGATTTGAAGAAGGCTCAGAAAGAATTGAAGGCGGTGGGCGGTGACACTTTAAATACGGGGCCAACTCGGGTTAAAACTACACGTCCTTCACCAACAAAACAGCGGGCGCAACCCGTTGCGCCCGCTCAACAAGGCGCGCAAATTGCACCGGCAATAAGCAATGTGGTTGTTGCGTCTGCTGTGGCTCCAGCGATCCCGGAATCACTACGCCAACATTCAGCATTAGTGGGAACACTTCAGATTGGTGAGGATGCAGTTTCGATGATCGAGCGAAACGGCGTTGTAACGTTGAGTCCAATAAATCCGGCCGCACCGATGTTGAATCAAACGGTGTCAAGCATCGGCGTAGACACAAGGACAAAGCCGCAGGCATTGACAGTGAATTCTGGCTCGCCTGGAAACGTTCAATCTGCAAAGCCTGACGCGATCCCTAGTATTGGCCAGAATGGTTTCGGAGCGAAGTAGTCGAGTCCTTGCGGCCTGTTTCGGGATACTGGCGCTGTGCGCAGAGCCCGTCCTCGCAAACGATACATGGCAGCGCCTTACTGTGTCGGATATTTCGGCGTCTGGGGAAATCAATTTAGAAAATGGCGAGAGCATTCGGCTCCCAGTTGCTTCTGATATTTCCTCCTGTTGGGTTCAGGAAGTTAATCTTCTGCGAAGAGCACTTCGCCAGGCGGCGCTCGATACCCTAAAGCAAGATGTAGGTGTGGTCTACCATAGTGACAACCATCCCGACATGGCGTTCGCCTCAGTAGGCGCTACGCTTGAGGATGTGATCGAGTTAGGCATCGCACTTGGTGTCTTTGTCCGTGATGTCGCTCGCGATGCAGGGGGAAGGTACGCCGCAGCATCGTTGTTCGCGGAACGTGAAGGGCGCGGTGTGCATGGTATTGCCTGCCCACCGCCACCGCCACCGTCCCACGAAAGTTTTACGCAAAGCGTGCAGGGCGGTGGCGGTGGCGCAGCCACAAGCGCAGCCGAAAAACGGCTGACTGCCGCTGCGTTTTACGCCCTGTTGCCAGATAACACAAAACGAGTGTTCGATGCCGCGGCAAAGCGAGCAGGCTTGACTGCGACAGCATTTGCTTCGATATTTATGGGTGAGAGCGGTCGAGCGCTACTAAAGGGCGCAACGCACCTCGTAATTGCTAACTCGCGATCTAGCGCACGCGGAGTAGGGCAATTCGTGGACCGTACCTGGCTCATGTTGGCCAGTGCCGCAGGTACGACGGTCAATCGGCGGGCTCGCTCGCTCGGCTATGTACGGTCCGACGACGAAGGTAATGAACAAGTGATCGCGCGCCAATCGGTGCTGGATCTTAGAAAAGATGTCGCACTGTCAATCAACGCGGTAGCCGACTATGCGGCGATGAATCTCGGTGCGTTGGAGAGCAAGGCGCCGGACGTAGCGCGCGTGGGTGAGCAAGAGCGAGGGCGTATTGCGCACTTGCTCCATTTCGCTGGATTTGGCGATGGGGAAAGCCTAATTCGCAGCGGGTCGGTTCGGGGTGGCGAAGCGCGCGCAAAGTGGCTTCTTGAAAAGCAGATCGGCTCCCAGCGCGCCGAACAAAGAATAAATCAGCACGGCTCCGCTCAGGCGGCATTTGCGTCGTTTGCCTCCGGCTATACCCGCGCCGCATTCCATACAAACAAGTAGGCGGCCGAACGTTCCCCGATTCGTTTTAGGTCACAAAACGAAATTTAAGTGGTTGCAAATACGTGCGTAATCGTATACTATTACACATATTGCATCTTGACTTAGCACGTTGCATTCTTATCGTGCAAGGCTGTTCGTGAAAAGGGGAGAGTAGTGTCGAAAATGACCGAAGTTGAAAAATACGTCGCTGCACGATATCTTGCGTCATGGCCAGATATCGGCTTCTCTTCGTTACTCTCGGAGCTCGATCACGGCCACGATGACGGGATTGAGCGGCTGGCCAGTAACGATCATTTGTCCTTGGAGACGATTTCTGATTTCATGGATGAAGCGCTCAAAACGTTTCCAGTAGCACGAGTCGTTGTTTATCTTGAGGGTGGTCGTGTCGATGATCTTCAGTCATCTATGCCGGTGAATTATTTTGTCGCAGACCTCGATGTTCAAGGATGTTCTGACGACGAAATAATTACGTTACCAGACCCTCGGGGTGGAAACGGAATCTACGCGGGACGGGAAATTATTGCTGCTGAGTCGTCAACAGCGGTTGTGCGGCCTGACGTGGTGGAAGGTGTTTTCGCGCTAGTTGCCTCTGACGGATCACTTTCCTTCGACCCTAGCCCCTAGACGCGGAGGAAACGAGTTATGGTTAAGTCGTCACCGAGCAAGATTGATTCAATTGAAGTCGTGTCAGTTGTCTATGAATCGGATTCAGTCCGCGTCGCTGATGAAGGCGAGGCGCGTGATGCGATTGGTATCTACGAGCGCGTCAAAAATGATACGACCGGCATTGTTGAAGCGCATCACATATCAGACAACACGCTAGTTCACCTAGCGGTGAAAGATGCGGTTTTAATCGCAAGGCGTGCTAATGCCCCGATTGCGTGCTGGCCGAGTGATTTTCCGTTACAGCAGATTGAACGCAAGTTGTCGTTGAATGAATCCAGTCCACTTTTGGTCGATGTCCGCGATCTTGTATTGGCGGGCTTGCAGGCAGGGGTGGTTATACCGTCTGGCACATGCAGTGAGCTCGATATTGTGAAGTTCCAAAGTACAGGTGGTGCATTCGATATTAGGAGCACAAAGAACAGCGGAATGCGTTGGTACCGTGCCCCCAAAAATGTTGGAACCATCGTTGGTGTTAGTGGGAACGACGATTTTATTGCTCGTCACTTATCGTTTGCCGTCTCATCAAAGCCTTGGTTCGCACACCTTCCGATTGCGCTGGCTGCCGACTGTTTTGAACCCGAAAAATTTTATTTTGCCAATGGTCGTGAAGGGTGGCAGGCCGCTGCAATCGCCGAGATCTGGGTTGACATTGAGGGCGGCAACGCGTTTACGACGCCTGTAAACAAAGCGGCGGTGCTGTGTCTTCTCATCGATCACGGGTTCTTACATCCGCAGGCTGGCCTTAATACGGCATTCAGCCGGGCGACGGGATTTTCAAAAAAAACCATGTTCCAAATTTTTGGGGCTGACGACAATTATCAAGTGTTTGCCGAGATTGTTAAGTTGGCCGATCGCGCAGATGATTTATTTCAGGCCAAGGTGCGCGCGGTGTTAAAGGGGCTCGGGATGGAGGTAAATGTGATGGCCCAGGAAATGGGTAACGATGTAGTGCCAATGACCAAGCAGGAAGCAGTGTTATGCGGACACCTCCTAGCTGGCTGGGACGACGGCCTTACATTCGATGATGTTTTAGCCGCTATGCGCGACGACAACCAGTACGAAAAATATACCCTGCACGAGCATGTTGACGGTTGCCGCCCCGAGGACATCGCAGCAATTTTAGAAGAGCTAAACGATGCTTTAGTTGCGGCTCATACATCGGACGCCGTTCCTGAATCAAACAACGAAGGGCCGTCGCCATGAATACAAATGAGTCAACGTATGTCGGAATTACGATCGAACCCCTAATGTTCCTGGGCGATACGACTAGGCTCGCCCAGCGCGGCGAAGAACCCGATATGTACGGGGTTTTCCTTAAACGCAGAATGCAGCCTAAATCCGGGCAATTGGCATTTGCGACCGAACATCATGGTTCGGGCACAACGTTCGATGATGCGGTAAAGATGGCCCACAAGTTGGTATCGGAGGCAGAGGTTCCCATTGTCAAGTGGCCGACTGGAAGTGTTTTACAGGCCGCTCGTTTCGACGATTGCGAAATTGAGTGCGAGCAGCTCCTCGGGATTGCGGACGCC
>JANMDS010000461.1:0-5356 GCA_031376405.1 Betaproteobacteria bacterium | reverse complement strand
CGCGACTTCGCGGGCAATGGTGTCGTATCGCAATCGCGGCGACAGCCTAACGGTTGGACGGGGCCCTTCGTAGGAAACACTGGTAATCCCCGCTCCCGAACGCGTACCATCGCCTTCAAAAGAGAGCACCGGTTGGCCATTGGCATCAAACGTTAGCGCCAGGACTTGCCCGGGGTAAATGAGGTGCGGGTTTTTAATATCATTGCGATTCATCCGCCATAAATCGGGCCAGCGCCAAGGTGTTTTCAGATACACGCTGGCGAGCGACCACAGCGTGTCGCCGGATTTGATGGTGTAGCGCGCTGGGGCGTCGGCAGCGAGAACGCTCGCTAATGCCGGTGCCGCGGCCTGTTGCGCGGGTGTTTGCGCCGTTGCGAAAGCACTGCTGAGCGCGAGCGAGAGTCCGATTGCGTGAAAAAAGCGCTTGCCAACCATATGTTTATCAGCCTGCCGCGTGCTCAGTGGCACGCAGCGCAAATATTCGATAAACATATTCTGCCGCGTTTTACCCTGTTTGGGCAAGCGTTTAGCGAAGTTTTCTAAGCCAATTGCGCAGCTTTTAGTGTGTTTGCCAACAACATGGCAATTGTCATAGGTCCAACACCACCGGGAACAGGGGTAATCCAGCCTGCGCGGGCTTGCGCTGAGGCATAGTCCACGTCGCCACAAAGCTTCCCGTCAGGCATGCGGTTAATCCCAACATCGAGCACAACCGCGCCTTGCTTCAACCAGCTCCCTTGCACAAAATGGGGTCGTCCTACCGCCGCGACAACGATGTCGGCATTGGAAACGATTGCAGGCAAATTTGGGGTTTGCGAGTGGGCCAAGGTGACTGTGGCACTGGCGTTGGTAAGAAGCATGGCAATTGGTTTGCCCACCAAAATGCTCCGACCCAGCACAACCGCTAGCTTGCCTTTCGCGTCACACCCGATTTCCGTCAACATGCGCATGCAGCCCAACGGGGTGCACGGAACGTGCATCGGTTCGCCCAAGCTGAGCGCGCCCGCATTTATACGCGTGAGGCCGTCCACATCCTTAATAGGTGCAATCGCGTCGATAATTGCGTTGGTATTGAGATGTTTTGGCAGTGGTAATCGCACCAAAATGCCGTGCACGCTGGCATCGGTGTTGAGCCGCTGCACATGCGCCAGCAGCTCGTTTTGTGTGGTGGATTCTGGCAGCTCAATATGGGTGGAAACAATGCCTACTTTTTCGCAGGCAACCACTTTATTGCGAACATAGACGTGCGATGCCGGATCGTTTCCGACAATCACCACAGCGAGGCCGGTCGATAAGCCGCGCGCGCTACGCGCCGCCACCCCAAGCGCCACCTCTGCCTTCACCTTTTCGGCGATGGCTTTTCCATCAATCCGCTGAGCGGTCATGGCGTACTTTCGATCGTTGCCGAAGCTGGATTTTCATCACTTTTTGGGGAGATAACGGTTGAAACGGCCTCATTTTGCGCCGCAGGTATTGGCGCTAACAGCTCGCTATCACCGTACACTGTTGATTCGGTGAGCACCGCGTGCATCGGTACATCATGGGCTTCTATCGGAAGTGATTCGGCGATTTGCAAACCGTATGCAATCCCAATGCGTTTCACGTTTTCTCGCAACCGTGGGAACAGCCGATCATAGTAGCCACCCCCTTGGCCCAAACGCCCGAGCGTAGCGGTAAAGGCCACGCCTGGCACCAACACCAAATCGATATCTTTCGGCTCAATGGGTATTGCGCGGGTCACGTCCACGTTGCGAATCGGAGAATTTTCAAGCGGAACCAATGCATCCACATGCCGCACCACCCACAGCGTCATCACGCCTGCTGTTTTGGTCATGCGCGGAACGGCCACTTTTTTGCCAGCCCGGGTAAGGCTCGCGATCACGTCGTCGAACCCTGGCTCGTTAGCCGTGGCAGCGTAGATCAAAATTGTCTTCGCGTTGGCCACGCATTGCGAAGCAAGAAGTTTATTGAGTATGGCTTTGTTGGCTTTTTTGCGTACGTCTGGCGCAAGGCCTTTACGCAGCGTGCGATAGGTTTGCCGCAATGCGATTTTTTGCTCGCCAATTTGCGCAGGCGTTGCAGTTTCAGGCGCAACTTCTGGAGGCGCAGGCTCAATTTCCGTTTCGGTCACATCGTTCATTTCCGCATTTTAGACAACGCGGCTGATTTACTAATCAAACAAGAGCGGAACCCAAAGTGTGAACAAAATACCGAGCAAGGCCAATGCGATGAGCGCGAGCCACAGATTGGTAAAAAAGCCAATTTTTGGGGAGATAATCTTCGAAACAGGCTCTTTTTGCGCCGCAGGGTTTTGCAAATTTGACTGGGCAACGAGCGCGCTATGCAAAAGCCGTGGCACTTGCGGCGCGATTTTCGCCCACTGCGGCGCCTCGTCTTTCAGCGTTTCGATCCAGCCGCGCCAGCCTATTTGCTCGTTCATCCAGCGCTCTAGAAAAGGTTTTGCGGTATCCCACAAATCGAGCCGATCATCGAGCTGTCGGCCCAAACCTTCGATGTTAAGCAGCGTTTTTTGCAAGAGCACCAGTTGCGGTTGAATCTCCACATTAAATCGGCGTGACACTTGGAAGAGCCGCATGAGCACCAGTCCAAACGAAATCTCGGCCAGCGGCTTGCCAAAAATAGGCTCGCAAACACTGCGTACCGCCGCCTCCAGCTCATCTACGCGCGTACCCGCTGGCACCCAGCCGGAATCAACGTGTACCTGCGCCACGCGCTTGTAATCCCGATTAAAAAACGCTAAGAAATTTTGGGCGAGATAATGTTTATCAATGTCGGACAACGTGCCCACAATACCAAAATCGAGCGACACGTACTTACCTTTATGCGGCCCTGCAATGGCCACTTGCACGTTGCCCGGATGCATGTCTGCATGGAAAAAACCATCGCGAAATACTTGTGTGAAGAAAATTTCCACGCCTTCACGCGAGAGTTTTTTGATGTCGATGCCCTCGGCGTGCAACCGATCCATCGAAGAGATCGGCACGCTGTGCATGCGCTCCATCACCATCACGTTGATGTGACACCAATCCCAATACACATCGGGCAAGATGAGCAGACGTTTGTCGGCAAAATTGCGCCCGAGCTGCGAGCAATTGGCGGCTTCGCGCATTAAATCGAGCTCATCGTGTAAGTGTTTGTCGAATTCACCCACCACTTCGCGCGGCTTCAGGCGACGGCCATCGGCAGAAAATTTTTCTACCCACCCTCCCAACATATAGAGCAGCGAAATATCGTTTTCGATTACGGGAAGGATGCCCGGGCGGAGCACTTTAATCGCGACTTCTACAGGCTCACCTTTAACGGTAATTTCGCCGAAATGCACCTGCGCCACCGAGGCGCTGGCAACGGGCACACGATCAAATTTGGTGAACACTTGATCGAGCGGTTTCTTATAGGCATCGATCAATATTTTTTCTACCTCTGCGCTGGGAAATGGCGCAACCCGGTCTTGCAGCTTTGCAAGTTCGTCGGCGATATCGGGCGGGATTAAATCTCGACGTGTGGAGAGCACTTGCCCAAATTTCACGAAAATAGGGCCTAACGTTTCAAGCGCTAAGCGCAGCCGTTCACCGCGCGGTGAGGCATAGCGATTGCCCAAACTCAGAACAGGGCGAAGAAGACTAAAGCGCTTCGACGCGAGCAAAAATTCATCAATACCGTAACGCCAAACGACAGCGAAAATCTTAAGCGCGCGAAATACTTTCATCGAGTCAACGCCGCTCCAAGCGGGCCACGCGCTGGGCTAGCGCTTCCGTGCGTTGCGCGGTGGCGTTCACGGTATAAGCCCAATCGCGCACCGCGTCTGCGTCGGGAACCGGGCCATCGGGTTGCTTAAGCGTGCGCGCAAGATTGCGCGTTACGCTTTCGTGAAATGCGCCGAACAATTTCGAAGCCCGCTGCCCAGCTTGACTCAATCCATGCGCGATCACCGGGCCGAGTACATTTTCGGTTTCTTGTTCGATGGCAAGCGGCAAATTATCAACCAACGCGTTTACGGCGTTGCCCAATGCAATATTGCCCTCGATACGCGCCTCTTGCAAAACCCGCTCTTTCCCCAGCACTGCCAGCGGTGTGGAGGTGAGCGGCAGCGCGATGGTCAGATCAAATTGCGTGTTTTTTTCAGGCGCAATTTCTACAAAAAAACCGCGCTCGTTAATCTGGGCGTTAAGCACAATGGGCGAGAAATCAAAGCGCACGGTTTTGCCCGCATAGCTAGCAAGTTTTTCGCGCGCGGGGGTGTCGTGGGTGAGGAGACGGTTTAGGGCCGCCATTGGCAATTCAGTAAGCATGGCCTAGAGTGTAAGGTGTACCTTCATCGATTGATCCCGATCAATCGCAACCGCGAACGCCTGATTGGCTTCGCGCAGGTTGAAACTGTGCGTGAGCAGGGGCTGCACGTCAATACTGCCCGCTGAGAGTTCGCGCACCGCCGCGCCATATTCCCGATCAAAGCGGAACGCGCCTACTAAATCCACTTCGCGCGCCACGACTTGATTGAGCGGTAGCGCCACTTCCGGACCGCCGGGAATACCCACTAACACGACCCGTCCACCCGAGATCGTGGCCCGCAGGCACGTCGCCACGGCGCTCGGTGCACCGGAGCATTCAAAGGACAAATCGAACGTGCCCTTGTTGGCAAACCAACTCTCCACAGTAGTGGACTCTGTTTTGCCATTGACCGATGCATCGACCGCGCCTAATTCGTTGAGCCGCACAAGCGCTTTGTCGGAAATATCGGTCACGGTAATCTCCGCGGCGCCCGCGCGCTTGGCTGCGAGAATAACCAAACTGCCAATCGGACCCGCGCCTGTGACCAATACGCGCCTACCCACGAGCGAGCCCGCGCGCACAATCGCATGCAGAGCGACTGCTAGCGGCTCGGCCATCGCGGCTACACGAAAATCCATCGTGCGTGGCACGATATGGCATTGCGCGGCGCCCACCACTAAAAATTCTTTGTAAACACCTTGCACATGCGGGAAGATCGCCGCGCTTCCAAAAAACTGCATCTTCAAACACAACTGCCCATTGCCCATCATGCAGCTACGGCACACGCGACAGGGATGGTTCGGGTTCACGGCAACCCGATCTCCCACGGCCAAGCCTGGGTTGATCGTTTGCGCGCCCTCACCCAGCTCTACCACTTCGCCCGCAACTTCATGCCCCAGGCAAAACGGCTCCATCACTTTAAAGTCGCCCACCGCGCCTTTAAAGTAATACGACAAATCCGAGCCACAAATGCCACCCGCCCCGAAGCGCACTTTCACCTGACCCGCTTGCACCGGCGGCGCAGTGTCTTGTTCAATTCGTAAGTCTTTTGCGCCGTAGAGGCGAG
>JANMDS010000343.1:0-9044 GCA_031376405.1 Betaproteobacteria bacterium | reverse complement strand
ATCGCCTGTGCGCAAGCAGAGCGTGTGGTGAATCTTTGTGCGCAACTGTCTCCCATGTTTAGAGAGATAGCGGTTGCTAATGAACTCATAGCAGACGACGCAATAGAGTCCACGGCACAACAAACCCTTGCCGGAACGCCCGCACCGGCAATTGATGCTGATGAACCAGATATGGATCTCGATTTCTCGATCGCGGATTTAGCGCTTGATAACGACGAGTTCGCATTCAACGAAAACGCATCCGAGCAACGTTTTGCTGAAGCGCAATTTGTGTCGGAAATGATCCCGCGCGAACTAGAAAGCGTTGCGTCGAACGAGCCTGATCCGTTTCGAATGTTTTAGTCGTTCGTGGCGTCTCTCCCGGTTGTTGTAATTGAAGCGCACGGTAAACGCCAGACGTTAGCGCGTGTGCTGGGCGTTCCGGTAAAAAACATCATTGCAACCGGAGGGCATTTTTTCTCAACCCCTGCAACTGTCGGGGTTGGACTGGGCGAGGGATGGGCCGAGCCACATCGCGTGCCGTCTGAGAACGTCGCAGAAGCCTTGCGGCAAGCCGCTCGGTCGGCACCAGAAGTCATCATTGCTACCGATGATGACCAAGAAGGCGACGTAATCGGTCGCGACGCAGCTCAACTTGTTCTTGAGGCGAATAGCGGTGCGATTGTCAGTCGATTACGGTTGGGCTGCATCGACACCGCGTCTATCGTCGCTGCGGTTCGTGGACGTACAAGAATCCAACATGCTGAGACAACGCTACCTGGTGACGTGAGACGCGTTGTTGATCGTTTCATTGGGTTTGCCATGCCTACACAGTCGCAGCCGATCGGGCGCGTCAAAACAGCGTTAGTCGGCGCGCTGCGCGCTGAACAACCGTGTGTCTACGGTGAGGTGACTATTCCAGTTGCTAAGGCCACGGGATACGTATTTACGGCGCGCGGGGTGTTTACAAAATCGCGCTGGGATTCAATAGTAAGTGCTGTCGCACAGGTTGCAACGGCTCCCCTGCGGACGCGTATTTCGCCGTCAGCGTTCAACACTCTTGATCTGCTGCAACAAGCGCCGCAACTTGGTGGTTCGGTGATGCAAGTGATGTCGCTGATGCAAAGCCTGTACCTCAACGGTGATCTCTCTTATCCGCGGACGCGATCGCGCGCGCTATCCGCGAGTGCAATTAAGTTTCACGCCGACCATGCCAACCTAAGTTGTAAGTCGGTGTCCGATGTTGCTATTGCGCGCATGGCGTCGTTACCGACTGATGGCGCGCATTCTGGTCTGTATTTGACCGAAAGCGGAATAAAACGCGCTGGTTCGCTTTCCAAGCCTTTGCATACGGGCAATCCTGACGACGCCTTGTTACGGCTTGTGGCAAGACGTAATTCGTTAGCTCTAACCGAAGGCGAACACGGGTACATCGATTCGCGCGATGTACCACCTGAGCTTGCTGATATCGGTCTTTTTACTGACGGCAGTGCCAGAGATAAGGAATGCATCCACGCAAGTGCGCAAGCGCGGGTGGCCACTCAAGATGAAATCGCCCTAGAGGTTATGCGTAGTCATTCAATTGGACGTCCGAGTACCTACGCGAGCCATGCGGCAGCGTTCGCAAAGTTCAATTGGATCACGCCAACGGGAGTGCCGTCACTTAGACTTATCGAGGCTTGGAAACTTCCTTACGAGGCTTTGCTATCCGGGGATCTGTGTCGCGCTGTCGATGCATTGTCCGCAGCTACTATTTCAGGCGAACGTGAAGTCGCGGTTGAACAGTTGATTTCTTTTTTGTCTGCAGATGAGTTGCGCGCGGCGCTACCCAAGGTAGCGCCCGAGATAGGTGTTGCCCTAAACAGACTTTGCGGTGCTTAGCGCCGCAGCGCGGCCAGTGCCTCCGAGGGTATTGCGGTGGCTTGGGCCTGTGGGGTTTGTGGCCGATTGTGATTGTCCGGCGCTAAGCTAGGAAGGCCGCTACTTTTGAGTGGTACGGTGGGCATCCCGGACTGGCTCACGGAGGTCGATCCTCGGCTCCGGTTTACACCTTCGATTACCGATGCGACGAAGAAAAGCCCGAGAACCGACATCGCGGCAAGCGTTGCTTTTCTGGTGACACTGCGGCGAGGTGAGAGGGCGCGTGCCAAACACTGACTGACGTGCTCCCGAGATAAGATCGCAGTGTCGTAGCTGGCGATATGAGTTTCAGGCAGGGAAAATATTTTGCCGTCTTTAAACGAAAGACCCGTCACTGGATGGACTACGCTGGTTCCTGCTGAAACACCGGGGCCAATGACGTTGCCGGTACTTCCCATTACGGTGAACGTGGAGCGCAACTGCTCACGCAGCGAGCGCTTTGCAGCCAAACGATGGATAAAGGTAGTTAGCATCACACTGCTTTCGCCTGTTTGTTGTGTGAATGACTACGCCAGACGGTAAACGTCTGGTCAATTTTTGGAACGGCAATAGTGATAGCACTGTTGCTTACGCATCGCGCCCCCTTGATGACTTTGCTGTTCCAAATACTGGTAACGGCCATGAGCCGGATAACTCCCGAAGGGGAAGCGTAGGGCACCTGGTAAGAAATCGCCCGTATGTGTGTAAAGCCTTCGCACTGTACGAGCCAATCGAAAAAAATAGGATAGCGGGCGCTCATAGACCAAGTTCGCGGGGCAGCGCTACGAATCGACTTATTGTCGCGTTGTTTCAGCCAGTCGGCGCATAAGGCATCCAAATTGTCGCGCACACGCTCTGAGAGTTGCGGCAATGGCAAGATTGACAGCGCAGGTAAGTCTTCCTCGTACACGGCCGCAAGCGCGCCGGTGGCCCCACTTTCTTCAACGTCGATCTCGCAATGCGCAATGCTGTTGCGCGGCGATGTCTTTACTGCGCGCAACAGATCAGCGATTGGCGCGTGTGCATTGCGTTTTTTAATAAACGTAATCGCGTTTCGGGGGAGAGGTGACTTTATAGGACAATGATGCGACACGCATAGATCTTCAAGCGATACAATTCTCGCCGTCGAAGGTGTCGCTGCGCAGCCAAATAGTTGAGTAATCATAATTAAATTATCCGGTCACTTTTCTTTGTAGTAGTATACTCAAACACACGCAGTAGTGCTAACCGGATGGCATATTTTGAGAGTAATATGTGACGAAAACTTTAGCAAAAAGTAAAAATAAAGTTCCAAAAAAACAATCTGCACCCGAGCGGGATAAGACGTTATTCGCTATGGCCGGACTAAATCCGAGCAACCCTTTTGGCGTCACAAGCTTGTCCGCGCTCGCGTCAGTGGTTGGACGCCCGTGGTCGGAGTTTTTGCGCTACGTTGGAGCGGCTCAGCACGTCGCACGAGCGTCCCCGGAGTTACTTGCACCAATGGTGGCCATCAACGCCAGAATTTTAGCTAATAAACCGGAGTGGATTCGTACGCCACCAGAGCTTCCGGCGCTTTCAGGATTCATCGAGGCGGTCACGCCATATTTAGAATCAAATTTGCGATACCAGCGGCTCAATTTAACGCCTAGTCCAGCCAGGACCCGGCGAACTATTTCGGTGATGCTAGGGCGCGACAGCACGCGCGCAGCGTCGTCTCGAACCGAACGGTCAAGCGGGCGCGCTAAGATTGATTGCGTACAGTTTATGCGTATGTTTTTTGATCGTGGGAGCGAAGCGGAGCGATGCGAATTCGTCGATTGCTGGCTAGATCAGGTCATCTGCGAAACCCATGCCCGCGAGCCTAGCACGCGAGTAGGCGATCATCCTGACGAGCAGGCGATATTGTTCTTGTTACGCAAAGGGTGGCGCGAGACCGATGCGGCGCTCCGCGCACCGATGGCAAAAAGATCGCGTAGCAAGAAGCGAAAACCTAACCTCGAAATTGCGATTGAAAAATGAACGCTCTCGCGCTGCACCTATCATCGAATCATGTTTTAAGGCTCCAAGACCGAGTAGAAGGTGTAATCTGGAGTACGCTTTCCCAGCTTTTACGCAAGAAGGCTGTGCCGTCAGTTTCAAGTCGCCTAACACGTACTGAGTGCATGGAAATACTGAATGCGGGTGCGGTTGACCAAGACTCGCCAGGTCACCAAGAAGCGGCGCGCGCGATCCGCACCGCGGCTGCGTTTTCGTCGCAGCCTGAGCAACCCGGTTCAGATCAACCCTCCATTGAGCGGAAGTCATCAGTGAATAACGACGCGTCCTTAATCTTATCGCTCGTCACCACAGCGATTGTCGATTTAACCCGTGCTGGTGCTGCTCAGGGTGGGTGTAGTGCGCGTGTGTTCACGGCGACGGACGCTCAGGTGGCTGAAACCATCAAGTCATTGACGGTTTTGCACTGGCCGGGTGCGGCGGACTTTCGTGTTGTGCGAGCGAGTTGCGAAATGATGGGACTCAAAGCAACGTTGAGCGCGCTCGAGGCCCTTAGCGCGCGCGTGCAAGCCGCTGCGATGGAGGCTGCGCTAGAAGCCCGTGGTTTCAACCCGCCCGACTGGGCGTCCTCGCCGACACGTTAAATTGTTGTGAGCAATGCGTGTTTAGTGATATATTGCAACACATATTTACAACCAACCGACCCCATGCCACGCTACAGCATTAAAAAAGCAGCGTTAACTAGCGTGACCGCATTTGCGACGGGCGCCGTCTACGCAGCGTCCCCGGCCTCTTCCGCAGATGCGATGTTGGCAGGAGTCTTAGGCCAGGATGTTGTCGCGCTAGTAACCGGACGGGCGGTTGACACGGCAGTAATGGGCGCTGGCATTGGAGACATGCTGTTGAAGCTGAACACTGTTGTCCTAGCGATCGCCGGTATCGTATTCGCATACCAAGCCTTCAAAGGGCTCATCAACACCGCGGAAGACGGCAGCTTTTTAGGATCAAAGCAATCACCCGCGTGGGCTGTTATCAACGTTTTATTCGCCGCGTTCCTTCTGTTTCCAACAGGAAGCGGCCTTACGCTTGGGCAAGTCGGCGTCGTATGGTTGGCAACGACAGGATCGAACGTTGCGAACGGTGCGTTTGAAGTTGCGCGCGATGTCGGCGTAGGGCGTGCGATGTTTGAGCCCAAAAGGTTATCAAGCGCACCACAGCTTTCGGTAAAACGCCCTGAGGTTACCCAGGCATTCGTGCAAGTGGCCACAATGTTTGCGGCAGTAGATGCCCATAATGCGAATGTTCTGCGCGAGTCAAGAGAAGAGTGGGATCGTAACTACTACGATGCGGAACGGGAGGCTGGATCGTTGCTCGCGCCGTCAAAACAATTAAATCGTCCTAGTGTTTCGTCAGCAGAATACATGATAGTTGAAGCCCAGCAGCTCGACGCTGGCTACCTATTGGCGTTCAAGAAACAAGCGGACGCACAAGCCTCTAGCGGAAGCATTCTGTTTCCCTGGCTTTCCGATGCACCAGCGACTCGGACGGCGCAACAAGCGGCGCTTAAGGTGGCTCTGAATGAACTCAATTTCGCTACGCGCAGTCACGTAAACAATGGTGGTTTTGATTTCAATGCCAGCGGTTCTTACATGCGCGTGATTGATGCAATCGCCGGTAGATATTTGGCGGCAATGCAACCTGCGATCAACATTGAACACGCCGCCTCAATTGCAAAGGTCCAGGCTAGTTTCGATAAAGGCAATTACGTTGATACCTTGCGTGCGAACATCGGCACGCCCGATGTGCCTGTTTCGGGTGGCCGCGTAACGAATTGGATCGGATTGGGCGGGGTTTACTTTATGCCTGCAGCGGCTGTTGGCGCGATTGAGTCGAAACTCCAAGCCGACACGATTCAAATGAAAAAAGCCAACGATCCCGCGTTCGCGGCAATGGCCGATGGAATGCAAAGCGTAAGTAATGCGTCCGGTCTTCTTGACAAAGCGCTCGCAGTCAAAGACGCCGCTGCAAATATGAATAAAGCAGCGAGTACGGAGATGATGCGTTTGTTCACCAATCCAAAAGAGGTCGTTCGAGCGATGTTCGGGCAGATGCAAGGCGTTATTGATGTCATGCGTAATGTCGGCGGATCACCGATGGGCTTACTGCAGGCCGTTGGACAGCAGTGCGTATGGCTGGGATCAGCGGCATACGCGACAGGCGTTGGCATCAACGCATTGGCGAGTGCGGGAAATCAGTTTTTTTCTAATGCATCCAATGGTGCTGGGGGTATGGCCTCAGTGCTCACAGCACCATTGGGGGCATTGTTCGCTGGTGTCGGTGCTGTCGTAGCAGATTTGATGGCGCTCGGACGCGTCATTATTTCAGGACTCTTTATCGCTGGCATGGGCATGGCGGTTTACATTCCAGCAGTCCCATTTTTTATCTGGGTCGGCATTATTATCGTTTGGCTCATGGTGGTGGTGGAAGCATTCGTTGCAGTTGTTCCGTGGGCGGCGATGCATTTGCTATACGAGGGCGAAGGATTGGGTAATAACCGCACGCAAGCGGGTACAAGCTATTTAATGGCGCTTCTACTTCGGCCGGTGTGCGCTGTTCTGGCATTCATGTTCGCTGCGGCAATCTACGAAGTGGTCGGCCGATTTGTAAACAGTGTGTTCCCAGTGTTTTACACGGCTTTTAATCCTACCGAACTGCGTGCAGTGATTATGATGGTTGGTGTGTTAATTCTCTTCTTTGGTGTGCATGTTTACCTCGTGCATAAGTGTTTTGATGTAGCGCCAATGCTGCAGGATCGAATCCTAAAGTGGATCGGTGCAGATGCGCCAACAATGGATGGCGAGCATCGAGCACACGGAATGTTCGTTGGTGCATTTAATCGAATGGGTGGCGCTCAACGCGCCGGTGGTGGGGCAATGCGCGGCGGACGTGGCCCAGGCAGGAGCAACACCGGGGCTGGTTCAGGCGGCGGTCCGGGTGCCGGATCGGGCGGCTCGGATGGCGGTGGGTTTGGTGGTGGACGGTCCGGGCGTAGCGGGGGTTCAGGTGGAGGCATCCAAGGGTCAGGAGGGGGGCAGCAATCAGCGTCGTCATCGCAACCGAGTCGCGGAGCCGGAGCAAGTGGTTCCCGATCTAGCGCAACTGGCAGCGCATCGGGGTCTAATACGCCACTCGGCGCGCTGCCAGTTGCGCGTGGATCTATTCAGGGTGCCGCGGCTGTCCGGGCGACGATAGATGCAAACAAAGCGGGGACAGCGTTGCGCAGAGATCGGGCAACCGGGCCAAGTGCATCGCCTCCATTGCAGGCAGCAGAGGGCAGGGGAGAGCGATTGTGATTGCGCGCTGGATCATTAAGTTTTGTTCGCTTGCGCAGGTTATCTGCGGCATACTGGCTATGACTACGCAGCAAGGTGCGCTTGCACAATCCTCGAAACCAGCGGTTGATACCTGCCCTGCTGCGAATGAATACGTTGCCCAAAGGTTTTCGGTCGCAATGCAGGAAGCTATTAGCGGCGCGGCACGTGGCGATGCACGTTCTCGCTATTTCGCCGCTATCTTGCTTGCCGACGCGCGCGTAACCAATCCCCCCGACTATCGCGCGGCTTGCGAGCACCTTAAAAAGAATTCGCAATCTGCCGGTGTTGGATACAAATCATCGAGCGAGTCCGTCGCGACAATATTTGGATGCCCAAAATGACTTCGAGTCCAGTTTTTGAATCGGCTCTCCTTAAACAGATTCTTTACCGTATCCGAAATTATGAATCGGTCGATCCTGTTCTTCAAAATTCTCGCTTTCGAGCGAACGAAAACAATGGTGCCGCACTCGTTGAGGCTGTGCGAACAGGTAATGTGAACGCAACTAAAAAATTGCTGGCACATGGCGCGAATCCCAATGTTAGACACTGCGAGCCGATGGCAATCGCGATGCAACAGAATCGACAAAATATGCTTAAAGCACTTTCGCAATGGAGTGCAATTGACCGCGCGCGGACAACGCGCGCATCTACTTACAATCTATCTAATACTCTATAACCATGCACAGTACCAATCACCAAAATCTAAGCGTGTCCGCTGGGTCGAACCTTCGTGACGCGCTAGACAAGCTCGGTAGGTCTGTCGCCGCGTCCGGCACATCGAACATCGTGGCGTCTAGGCACTCGCAAATCATGAATGCCATAAAGCGCAAAGCGTCGATCACGCAGCTTGCGCAGCCACCGTACACCCCAAACTTCAAAGACGCCGAGGCGTTGTGCTACGCGGTTTCGGTGGATTTTACAGGCGCGGTGAAGGCTCTATTGTGGCTCGGGGCAAATCCAAATGTACACGACAGCAAGCTGGCAATCCTTGCTGCAGACCGTGGATCGTCCGACATTCTCTTCGCCTTAATAGAGCATGGTCTTGTCATCCCGCCAACGGTTGGGCGCGTAGCGCTGCAAACTGCAGTGCGAAAAGGCTATACAGTTGTTGCGACGACGTTACTCGACGCGGGCGTGCCTGCGGTTTACGCTCGGTCAGAGGCGCTCGTCGCGCGGCGAAGTGGTTTCGAACGCGTTGCGAATGAAATTGAGCATCGCTTGACTCAATCGGTGCTTGGAGTCGCGAAATGAGCCATCTCGACGCGTCTATCGTGCTGCGCTGTGTCGCAGCACTTCTCGTCTTTGGACTAGCAGTAACGGTAGCCCCTTCACTTTCTGGTGACACCACGCAATCACGAGACTCAAAGCCTAGCGGGGTTGTTCAGTCTGATAAGCGTCATGGCGTGCGAAATGCACCCTTGACAGTTTACGCAACGTCCCCTTCGCAACGCGGTACTTCCTATCTATCTCTTTCGCCGTGGAGCAAACCGGGCAGAGAGAGCGCGGTCCCGGAGGGCATCCACGGCGCTGCGCTGGCGGGAAATCATTTTGCGATTATCGTCTATCTTGAAACTGGTATCGAGGACCTAGATTACAGATTCAACTCGCTTTCCTATCTCTGGGCAGGGTCACTAGCTGGCGATGCGGGCTCGATGGCAACGTTAGCTGAATGGTTGCGAGCGGGCTACGTCCAACTCAAAGATATCGGGGAATACAACCAGTCGCCAGAGTCATTGGAGCTTGCGGCTTGGTTCACGGGGGCGTGGCACGATGATGAGCGTGGCGGCATCATTGTAAAAGACTTGCCGCAATGTA
>JANMDS010000324.1:0-4860 GCA_031376405.1 Betaproteobacteria bacterium | reverse complement strand
AGACAAACTTGAAGCTGCGGCAAAGGGGCTCGACCTCGTGGTGGACTATGGGGTGTTCCATATCATCGCAGCGCCGATGTTCAAAGCGCTCAAGTTTTTCTACTCACATATTGGCAATTGGGGCTGGGCGATTGTGTTGCTTACGATTTGCATCAAGGCGATCTTCTATCCACTCAATGAACGGGCCGGCCGCAGTATGGGCAAGATGAAATTGGTGGGCCCCAAACTTAAACAAATTCAAGAGCAGTACGCCAATGATCGCGTGAAGCTCAATCAAGCGATGATGGAGTTGTACAAAAAAGAGAAGATCAACCCCATGGGCGGCTGCTTGCCCATTGTCGTGCAAATTCCTGTGTTCATCTCGCTTTATTGGGTATTGGTTGCAGCGGTGGAGCTACGCGGTGCACCGTGGATCGCGTGGATCAAAGATCTCTCCGCGCCGGATCCGTGGTACATCTTGCCGGTTATTTATGCGATTACGGCGTGGATTCAAGTGAAAATCCAGCCGCCATCGCCTGGCATGGATCCCATGCAGCAGAAGATTTTCCAGTGGATGCCGGTTGCCTTTGCTGTGATGTTCATTTTCTTCCCAGCGGGCTTGGTGCTGTATTGGACGGTATCGAATATTCTCCAAATCGCGCAGCAATGGAATATCAACCGCGTGCTGGAAAAAGAAAAGCTCGTCGCGGACGCCGCTCGCCGCTAAGCACAGGAAAAATAAAAACGCCTACGTAACCACGTAGGCGTTTTTGTTTCTAGCACTCAAAAACAGGCAAATTCTGGGGGATAAATCCTAAAACAGTTAGTTTTTACGCCGCAGGTTTTATGCGTTTTCGCGCTACTTATAAAACGCGTAGTCTGCCTGGTACTTAACAACCTGTTTCTCGCCGACATTGCCGGTCGCGCACGCGGCGGCAGGCGCTACGCCGCCCATCGTGTTCAGCCGCTGGATGTATTTCGTGCCCACCAGCATTCCACTGCCCATCGTTTGGGTCACTTCTACCAATTGCAGCGGAATATTTCCTGCGGTAGCGGGCGAGATGGCCAGTTGTTTGCCAACCACTTTGCTGCCATCGTTACCTTCCCATGTTGGGCCGCCGTAGTATTTGCCGACGACTTCGCCGCTGGTTTGCTTCAACGCCGCGTTCGGGCCAACGAATGCCCATGCGGTGCCACTCGTTCCGGTACGGCACTCATAGGTTAAATCGCCAGCGCCTACAAGCGTCATAGCATAGCTAGCGGTGGCTGGCACTTTTACCGCATCGGGCACATTCATCGGCGCCATGGGCTGCGAAGCACAGGCTGAGAGCGCCAACGGGATGGCGAGCAAACTAAGTTGTTTCATGATCGATTCCTTCATCTGGGAGAGATTTCAACAGCCAATATACGCGCAAGGTATGCATTTGGTTTTATGACAGCAAAAACGCAAATGGCGAATTCTGCGTATATGAAGCATCCTGTTCTAAAAAATCGACCGCTGAATGTTTACAATCTGGGCATGGTTCCACCGCCAAGCGCCCCACTTCTCGAAGCAACCCCCTCTCGCGACCCTCTTGCTCCACTGGTCTCGCGGATGGGTGCGGGCGACGAGAAGGCGCTGTCTCAGCTCTACGACGCGGCTATTAACGCCATTTATGCCCTTGCAACCCGCATTGTTCGCGATCCGCACCTGGCGGAAGAAGTCGCGGAAGACACTTTTTTCCATGCCTGGCGCGATGCCAAGCGCTACGATGCGAGCCGAGGCCGCGTGATGACCTGGCTCATGGTGATGTGCCGTAGCCGCGCGCTCGATGCCTTGCGTAAGCTTGACCCAGCGGAGGCGACCGACGATATCGATGCGTTGCGTGCCCACGAGCCCAGCGCACAGCTAACGCCGGAGGTGTTTCTCAACGTATTTCGGGTGAACACCGCTGTACACGCCGCGATCGAACAACTGCCCAGCGCAGAGCGGCAAGCGATATCGCTGTCGTTTTTCCGTGGGCTCACCCACCAAGAAATTGCCGAGCTCTGGCAAATGCCCCTTGGCAGCGTAAAAACAATTATGAACCGTGCCTTCAATCAATTGCGCACGGCCTGCGCGCCGCAATGGAACGAACTGAAATGACCACACCTTCGACTCCCACCCCCGGCGAGCATGCGTGGCCGGATGATCTTACTGCTTCAGTTGGCGAGGCGCTTGCGAACACGCAGCTTGATCCGGTCGACCGCGCCATGATGAAGTCGCGCTTAATGGCGCGGGTGCGCGATGAAAGCAATGAAAGCAATGAAGGCAACACGGTAACGATTGTTAAGAGCGAAGATGGCTGGGAGTGGTTTAGCCCGCGCGTAAAAATGAAAGTGTTGCGAAGCGACCCGGCATCGACGAGCTACTTATTGAAGCTGGAGGCGGGTGCAATCGTGTGGCCCCATCGCCACCGGCAAGACGAAGAGTGCATGGTGCTTGAGGGCGAAATTTCGATTGGTGAATTGCGCGTGGGCGCTGGAGCGTACCACCTCGCACCTGCGGGCATGGTGCATCAGCCCATCCGCACCGATGTGGGAGCTACCCTGTTTTTACGCGGCGTGATGCCAAGTATTCGCGATCTTGCGGTGCGTGATTCGATTCGCTCGGTGTTTGACTAAAAAACCGTGAAAGTACCTGCGGCGTAAAAACAGCATTTTTAAGGAGATATCTCCCAGAAAACGCTGTTTTTACGCCGCAGGTATTTTTATAGACTTAGGGCGTGTACTTGTTGTTCTGCGTCTTCACAACCAAATCAAACTTGGCATTGATACTCTCACTCACTTTACCGTCTGCGACGCGCACGCGCATCGTTTGCGCAGGCTGCACTTGCATTGGCGCGAGCACAAGCGGATGATCGAGCGTAAGCTCGTATTCGCCCACGGGCAGGTCGTTCAGTGTAATCACGCCGAGGCCATCGCTCTTGCCGTACCAAGGCGTATCCACCACAAAAATGTGGCCTGACATATTGCTGTGGAGCAAGCAATAAAGGCTAATTTTCCCCAGTTTATCGAGCACAACCGGCGCAGGCTCTTTAGCGGTGTAAACCTTGAACTCAAATAGCGTGGGGCCAGAGAGCACTTTTACGTGATGGTCTTTTTTGTCTAAATTCGGAAAGCGCATGGTCGTGCCGCGCTGCACGATCGTCACATGCGGGTCGAACTGAAAGCCTTTTTGGGCCACGGTCGCGCTCGCGTTTGTTGGCAGTGGGGGCGTGGGCTTTCCATCCACAGGCTTCAGGCTTGCCACCACGTTGGCCAGCGGTTCGCCCAAGCGGTCTTTTGCGAACACGAGCAATTGCGCCGCAGTAGCGCAAGTTGAGAGACCTAATACAACCAGCGCAGCGATCAGTTTCATTTCGTCACCACATCTCGTTTCATGGGCGCGAGCAGTGCGATGAGCCGATTTTGTACGGAACTGGCAATGCCGTTTTCGCTGAGCGCAGTTTGCAAATCTTCGGCTAACGCATTGAATTGGTGGGTGTCCACGCCCATTTTCTCGTGCACGGTTTTCATATCGCCGCCTTCGTACTTACAGCCGCCGCCGGACAGCGCGCAAAACTGCTGCACTAGGGATTTCTCTAAACGTTCGGTATCCGCATTTTTAAATTGCGCTGCGAGCACTGGGTTCTGCTCCCAACGTTTGATGGCGTTGGCCACAATTTTTGTAAGCCCGTTGTTGCCACCTAGCTCGGAATAGAGCGTAGATTGTGCGGACGCGGTAGGGCCGCACACCATGGCGGCAATGAATAAACCCAGTAATTTCATTTTGGAGAACATCGCGTTAAAACCCCACTTGTAGTGAAAGATAACCGCCGGTTTGCTTGCGATCGCCCGAAAGCGCGCCCACGATTTGGCCCAAGTTCACGTAGGCTGCGGTGAGCGAAACATTTTTGGTCGGGAAGTACGCCAAGAACACATCGTACGCCGCGCCTTCGGACAAGTTAAGCGCAGGATTGCGCAAATTGCCCCGCTTCGTGCGCACTTCTGCGCCGAGCACCAAATCTTTCCGCAGCAAGTACGCGACCGATGCTTCCAAACTCGGTTTATAAGAAGTGCCGTCGGATCCTTCAAAACCAAGCAGCCCGTATTGGTTGGCTTTGGAAAACCGAAGCGTGCCGTTCACCAACACACTTTGCGCAAGGTAGAGCTTGCTCGCGGCGATGTAGAAGTCTGTGCCATTGTTTTTGATGTTGGATTTCAACGCGCCGTTTAAAAACGGAATCACCGCCTCGTCCTGGTTGCGTTTCACCTGTGCGCCAATGGCGATTTGCGGCAACCAGCGGTCTTGGTCGTACACCGCGTCTCCCGCTATGCGCACTTTCGCGCCAAACACATCTTGCTTGAGCTTGTAATTTTTGAGTGCAGGGCTAACCGCGACCAACACGTTTTTGGTGTTGAACTCTTGCCGCGCATAGGAGAGCTCCACGCGATCGTAAATGCCCACCGCAATGCCGGAGGTGATGAAATCGTAGTCCCGCAGTTTCACGCCGGTGGTGTGAACGTTCGCCCCGATTTGCCGGTCCGTGCCGTAGCCGGTAATGAGCGCCCACGTAGCCAGCCCGCCGCCGCCCGCGCCCTCGATTGCAGAAACGCCGCCTGTGGCCAGAAGTTTGCCGCTAAGGCCTTCGTTGGCAGCAGCGTGAGATGACGCAAACGCGGCAGATACCAATACAAGGAGCGTGCGTAAAGTACTGATTCTCAAAAGAATTTCTCCGATTACTGAAAATGCAAAACGCATACTAATGATGATATACGCAATTACCGAGAAATTGGTTTTTTTTCGGGGCGAGCTGGCGATCGATGTGTGATTTTTGATGCTTCTGAGGCAGCACAAACCTAAAACCTGCGGCGCAAAAT
>JANMDS010000323.1:0-1631 GCA_031376405.1 Betaproteobacteria bacterium | reverse complement strand
TTTTTGCGCCGCAGGTTTTTTTCGGCTCAGCCGCCAAACTCCGCCCACACTTTTTCGGTATCCGCGCCCAAAGCGGGGCATGCATCAAACCGCTTTTCTTGCCAACTTGCCTGAAATGCAGGCGCCATCATTTGCACAGTTTTGCCGTTCACGGTTTGCGGCCAAGTGCGCCCTTGTGGGTGCTTGGCTACATCCGCTACGCTGTTGATTCCGCCGTACGCGATATCCGCTTGCGTAAGCAGCGCCTCCATTTCGGCGCGCGTGCGTAAACCAAACGCCACCGCAACCAATCCATCCAACGTTTCGCGATTTGCAACCCGGGCATTGTTTTCGGCAAAACGGACATCGGTGGCCAGCGCAGCGTTACCTAACACCACCTCACAGAGCCGAGCGAACTCGCGATTGTTTTGAATGGAGATGATGAGCGTGTGCCCGCCTTGTGTTTCGAAACCACCATACGGCGCAATGGTAGGGTGCTTTAAGCCCACGCGTTTCGGCGCACCGTTGCCTTCCATTTCGTGTAACAGCGGCACGGCCATCCAATCGAACGCGCTATCGAAGAGCGATACGTGCAGCGCACTGCCTTCGCCGGTTTTTTCGCGCAACGCTAAGGCTTGCTGAATCGCGATGAGCGCATGCATGCCCGCGCCAATATCGCAAATTGAAACTCCAATGCGCCCATACGCTTCCGGCACGCCGCTCACTGAAAGCAGACCTGCTTCCGCTTGCACTAAAAAATCGTAGGCTTTTAATTTCGCCTTCGCGCCCGCATCGCCGTAGCCGGAAATGTCGCAGGTGATCAGGCGTGGATATTTTTCACGTAACGCCGCTGCACCGAGCCCTAGTCGGGCCGCTGCGCCCGGCGCTAAGTTCTGTACAAACACGTCGGCCTTTGCAATGAGCTTTTGCATAAGCGCTAAATCTTCCGCTTGCTTCAAATCCAAACACACCGATTCCTTGCCTTGGTTGAGCCACACCCAATACGAGGCTTCGCCTGCCACCGCCGTATCGTAGCCGCGCGCAAAATCACCCTCGGGTCGCTCAATTTTGATCACCCGCGCGCCGGCTTGAGCAAGGCGGCTGGTCGCGTACGGCGCGGCAACGGCTTGCTCTAACGACACAACCGTTACATTTGAATAAGGCAGTATTTTGTTCATACCTATTAGTTTATCGGTCACACCGTTTGTCGGCTATGGGGTTACGTAAACCAATTTTTCGGCGTAAAACCCTTCAACGTAAACATCAGGGTGATGATGTAGCGTTGCATTTATTTCAATAATAGGAGGCAGTTATGAACAAACTTGCAGCAGAATTCATCGGCACATTTTGGTTGGTGTTGGGCGGTTGTGGCAGCGCGGTATTGGCCGCAACATTTCCCAATGTGGGCATTGGTCTGCATGGCGTATCCCTCGCGTTCGGCTTAACGGTGTTAACGATGGCCTACGCTATCGGACACATCTCTGGCTGCCATTTGAATCCCGCAGTTTCCGTAGGCCTGATGGTGGGCGGACGTTTCAGCGCGAAAGAGCTACTGGGTTACATCATCGCCCAGACGCTCGGCGCAATCGCAGCGGGCGGCGTACTGTATTTAATTGCGACGGGTAAAGCAGGCTTCGCGGTCGGCGGTTTTG
>JANMDS010000007.1:0-7918 GCA_031376405.1 Betaproteobacteria bacterium | reverse complement strand
TTTTTTTTTTTTTTTTTTTTTTTTTTTTTTTTTTAATTATTTGTCGTTTTGGTGGGTTGTTTTTTTTTTTTTTTCCCCCCCCCCCCGCGGGGGGGGGGGGGGGGGGGGCCCCCCCCACGACGGAAATTGTTCGGTCAAACGTCATCAATACGTCGGTCCCTCACCCTAACCCACTCCCAAGGGGAGAGGGTATTGTGGTCTGAACCATGCCCACCTTTCAATACAAAGCGGTCGATGCAGGCGGCGTTTCGCAGAACGGCATTGTTGATGCGAGCAACGAGCAAGAGGCTGTAAAGCAATTGCGCGACCGGGGTTTGCTGCCCATCCGGGTAGAGCCCGGCATGGCAGCAGCGACCCAAAAGCGCGCGGGCTTGTTTGTTAGCAAAAAAGTCACGCCCGACCAATTGCTCGCGATCACGCGCGATTTAGCCAATCTCATCAAATCGGGTCTCTCGCTTGATCGGGCGATGGAAATTTTGATTGGCTTGGCCGATACGCCCGCTACCGCCCGCTTGCTGCAAGGCGTGCGCGATGAAGTGCGCGGAGGGGCCACACTCTCGCAAGCTTTAGAGCGCCGCCCCGAAACGTTCACCAAGCTCTACGCCAACATGGTGCGCGCGGGCGAAGCCAGCGGTAATTTGGGCGGCGTGTTGGATCGGCTCACCGAGTTTCAGGAGCGCAGCAAGGAGCTTCGCTCTACGGTGGTGTCGGCGCTGGTATATCCGTGCATTGTGTTGGTGGTCGCGGGCTTGGCCATTGCCGTGTTGGTGATGTACGTGCTCCCGCAGTTTGATTCAATGTTTAAGGACAACACCAAAGCCTTGCCCCTGATTACCCAATTGGTGATGGACGCGAGCAAATGGCTGCGGGCGAAGTGGTGGCTCATCCCCATTGTGCTGTTTTCGGTGTTTTGGCTCACTCGTTTTTGGCTGCGCACCCCGCGCGGACGCGCCCGCTGGCATGCCCGTAAGCTCACCATGCCGCTCTTTGGCGAGCTCACGCAAAAAATTGAAGTCGCGCGGCTCGCGCGCACCCTCTCTACTCTGCTCAATAGCGGCGTGAGCCTGCTGCCCGCCTTGGCGATTGTGAAAGAAACAGTGACCAACGTGGTGTTGGCCGCGTCGCTCGACGGCATTACTTCCAAACTTCGCGAAGGCCGCGGGCTGGGCACCCCGCTCATGGAGTCCGGCGTGTACCCGAAATTGGCGGTGCATATGGTTAAAGTGGGCGAAGAAACCGGCCAATTGCCCACCATGCTCGCAAAAGTGGCGGATATTTACGAACGCGACGTGCAAGTGTCGGTCAAACGAACGATGACGTTTTTGGAGCCGATGCTGCTACTCGTTCTGGCAGTTGTTATTGGAGTCATTATCGGATCGGTGTTAATTGGCATGATGTCGATCTCGGATTTCGTGGCGTAGGTCATTTTTTGAGGAGATAATCCTTAAAAGGTGGCGTTTTTGCGCCGCAGGTATTGATTGTTTAGGGAGAGATTATGAAAACACGTAACGCAGGCTTCACTATTTTGGAAATTTTGATTGTGATGTCTCTCATCGCCATCATTGCTGGAGTTGTAGCTAACACAATTTTTGGCTTAGACGATAAAGGCAAGTCTCGTGCGGCGGGTCTACAAATTTCCGCATTGGGGCAAGCGCTGGAAATGTACAAATTGGATGTGGGGCGCTACCCCAATTCCAGCGAAGGACTGCAAGCGTTAATTGCCGCGCCCAGTGGCGCTACCAATTGGCTCGGCCCTTATTTAAAAGATAAAGGCTCTTCGCTTAAAGACCCGTGGAGTAACGATTTGCGCTTCACTTCGCCCGGCCAAAACGGTGGCTACGAAATCGTATCCCTCGGTGCGGACGGAAAAGAAGGCGGCGAGGGCGTGGCTAAAGATATCTCCAACTTGGCAAAGTAACGAACACGTGATCTGGAGTGATTGATTGATGAGCCCGTGCTGCCACGCACAACCAACCCGGATGCCGGTTTTTGCAAACCCGTCCGGGTTTTCGTTTGGGCGGTGCAAACGCGGCGTGCGTGGCGTGACGATGTTGGAGCTCATCGTTGTGTTGGGCTTAATGGCGCTATTAACAGCTTTAGTTGCGCCCCGTATCGGCGGTGGCATGAGCACCATCGACCAACGCGCCGCCGCCCAAAAAATCGCCGCTGCATTCAAATCCGCGCGCAACATCGCTGTTTCGCAACGCAAAGATGTAGCCGTGGTGGTGAATACCAAAGCGCTCACCGTTACCCCTGCTGATGCGGAGCCGATTAAATTGCCTGCCGGGGTGGCAATTGATCTCACCACGATTGAAAAAGAAAAGATTGACGACGACAGCGCGAGCATTCGTTTCTACCCCGATGGCGGCTCTACCGGCGGGAGGGTGATTTTGAAAAAAGGCGAGCGTGCGCTGCGCGTGGATGTGGATTGGCTCACGGGACGCGTGAAAATCACCGAGGAAAACGTAACGTGAAGCCAAGCCAAGGTTTTACGTTGCTTGAAGTGTTAATCGCGTTCGCCATCGCTGCGCTTTCGTTCACCGCGCTTTCGCAAATTTTCTCCAATGCCCTGCGCGCCACCGAGCGCGCGGGTGGCGTGACGCAGGCCACGCTCATCGCGCAAAGCAAGCTCGCGCAAGTCGGTACGACGTTCCCACTGGAAGACAGCACACAAGCGGGCGACGAACAAAGTGGTTTCTACCGCTGGCAACTCTCTATTACGCCTTATGAACCGCCGAAAATGGAATCTGCGGATGCACCGGTTGCATTGGCGAACTTAACGCTGCCGCTGGAGATGAAAAAAGTAGAAGTGACGGTGCGGTACAGCGAGCCCGAGCGGGTGTTGACCTTGAACACCTACCGTACTGTGCCGAAAAAGCAGTAGATAAATGCTGAAAATGCCTCTTTTTGCGCCGCAGGTTTTGAGATTGCTCCCTCCCCCAGCGGGGGAGGGTTGGGGTGGGGGAACACTCTATTGCCTCTCGTCAAACGTGAAATGCGCGTCGCTCCCTCACCCTAGCCCTCGCCCAGAGGGAGAGGGGATGAAAGCTAATGTACCGTTTCGCGTTTCGGGCAAGCAAAAATCCTCAGGCTTCACGCTTGTTGAAGTGATCATTGCTTTCGCTTTACTCGCGATGCTCGCGGGCATGATGTTCGCGGGCTTTCGTTTTGCCACGCAAGCGACCGACAAAGGCAACACGCGCAATGAAATGCATGAGGATATGCGTCGCAGCCAAGATTTTTTACGCCAGCATTGGGAAGAAATGTTGCCCCTGCGCTATCAAAAAGAGCTCGGTCAGCCGCTGCGCTTTCGGGGCGATGCGGACAAAATGGTGTACATCGCGCCGGTGATTTCGCGTGTGGCCGAAGGTGGTATTCAGTATTGGGAATTGGGCGCGCGGGGCGCGGGCGCTGCGCGGATTTTGGCGTTGCGGCGGGTAGCTTATACCGGCGATGAATCAAACACGCCAGAATTTAACGATACCGAATCCAGCACGCTGGCCCAAAACGTGGAGAAAGTAAAGCTTTCGTATTTTGACCAACCCGATCCGCAACTTTCCGGCAATTGGGTGGATAACTGGACCGACGAGCAGCGATTGCCGAACCTCATTCGGCTGAGCGTCACCGGGGCGGGCGGGCGCGAATGGCCCGAGCTGATCGTGGCCCCGCAGCTCTCGCCGCGCATCGGCTGCCCAGGCAGGTGGAACGAGCAGCAAAAACGCTGCGTGACCTTGCAAAGGCCACCTGGGACATGATGACGTTGCGAAAAAAAAATGAAGGCATTGCGCTCATCCTTGTGGTGTGGGTGGTGACGCTCATTTCCGGCATTGCGCTGGCCTTTGCCCGCTCGCAAAAGGTAGAGAGCGAGCTGGCCCAAAACCAACGGCTGATCGCGCAGGCGCGCGCGCTGGCCGAGGCGGGCATTCACCGCGCCTATTACGATTTGCAAACGCCTTCGCTAGACCCAAACCGCTGGCAGGCCAACGGCGCAAAGCTGCTGTGGGAAATTGATGGCGCGCGATTGGAAATCCGCGCGCTCGATGAATCCGCTCGGGTGGACATCAACACCGGCGCTCCGCAGCTCATTCAAGGATTACTCAAAAACGCTGGCGCAACCGAGGAGCAAGCGCTCGCCATTTCCGAGGCGATGCTAGATTGGCGCGACGCCGATGAGCTGAAACGCCCGAACGGCGCGGAAATCGAGGATTACAAGTCCGCCGGAAAAAAGGTGTTCCCCACCAACTCCGACTTTGTCAGCATTTCCGAACTCCAGAACGTTTTGGGGGTCACACCGGAGCTATTTAGGGCAATTGAGCCCTTTCTAACGGTAAACTCGCGTCAATCGGGCGTTAGCATCGCGTTAGCGCCCCGTGAAGTTTTGCTTGCTATTCCAAACATAACCGCCGAAAACGTGGATCTCTATCTCTCAACCCGCCGTGATGCGCTTCAACAAAAGCTGCCCATTCCCCCTTTGCCTGGGGCGGCGGGTCAGTTTTTTGCTGCACCTGCGCGTGCCTTGCGGGTGCAGGTAGACGTGACCACAGAAAACGGATTTAAACATGGCCGAGAAGCCATTTTGCGGCTTCCACAAGGCCAGCGCGCGGCATTTGAAGTGCTCGCTTGGCGAGATTTAATCACCCCGATGTCCGGCCCCGCCGACGATCTGCCCGAGCCCACCCCTGATGGCCCAGCCAAGTAATTCTGCTGCCTCAGCTGCCTCAGCTGCGTACGGTGGCTTTGCCGCCACGCCTGGCGTAGGCGAGACGCTGGGCAACGCCTGGGGCTGGTGGATGACCCGCTTGGGCGAGTGCGTGCCCGCACCGATCGCAACGTGGTTGCGCGGGCAAGAGCAAACCGCACTTTTAGAGTGGAGCGCCGATGCCTTGCTCTTGAGCAAGGGCAACAGCACCACGCCGATTGGTCGCGCCACGATTGAAGCTTCAAGCCCTAGCAAAGCAGACGATTTCGCTACGGCGGTAAAAACCATCAGTTCGCGCGTGCGCGGACCCGTTACGTTGATCATCGGCGAAGCGCGGGTGTTGCGTAAAACGATTTCTCTGCCCTTGGCCGCGCGGGATACCGTGCGGCAAACCGTTGGCTACGACCTCGATCGGCTCACGCCTTTCCCCTCCGGAACGGTGCTGTTTGACGCGGTGGAAAAAAGTGTCGACCATGGCGCGCGCACGGTAGCCGTTGAGTTCGCTGCAACGCCCCGCGCCCAGCTCGATGCGCTACTCAGCGCGGCCCAACGCGCGGGCCTGCAAATCGTGCGTGTAGTGCCCACTACGCAGGATGTAGCCGGTGGACTCAATCTTATTCGCTCGCAAGAAGTCAGCGAAAAACGAAGCGTTTGGCTCTCGCCACACCTATGGCTAGGCTTGCTAACTGCCGGTTTGGCGGCAGCGGTGATCGCGTATCCACTCTGGCAAAAGCGGCAACAAGTGCTCGAAGCCCAGCCGGTGATGAGCCAAGCCGAGCGGGATGCGGTGGAGACCGATAAAGTACTCAAAGAGCTACAACAGCGGATCAACCAATACAACTTTTTACCTGCGAAACGGCACTCCACGTCCTTAACGGTGCAGATTTTGGATGAAGTCACCAAGCTTTTGCCCGACGATACGTGGGTGCAAAACTTTGAGCTGAAAACCGTGCGCGCGAACGCCTCGGGCACGAACACCGCGGTCACCAGTCGAGAGTTGCAGGTGCAGGGTGAGACGGAAGTCTCCCAGCGCTTGATTGGTTTATTTGAAAATTCACCGCTCTTTTCCACGCCGCAATATAAAAGCCCGCTTACTAAGCTTAACTACCCAGGGCAAAGCGTGAATGGCGACCGCTTTCACGTATCGATGGAAGTGAAATCGGCCGGCTTGCCTGCAATCTTACCTATCTCCACGCAAGTCGTAACGCCTGCGGCACCGGTCGCGCCCGCTGGTGCACCTGCAGGGCCGACCGCAACTCCAATACCTGCGGCGCAAAATGGAGCCAATTCGAAGATTATCTCCCCAAATTCGACCCCTCCAGCGGCCTCTCCTCCAGCTACGGAGACAAAGAAATGAAGCCGATGTCTGCCTTGCAGCAACGGATCTTGGCGTTGCTCATTTTGTTAGCGCTCATCGCCGCCGTAGTCGTCGCTGTGGCCATCCCCGTGCGCAAAGCTCACGCCAAATACGATGATCGTATCGACGACATTGTCGACAAAACCGCACGCTACCAGCGCGTGGCGAAGCAGCGTACCGCCGTGGTCGATACGCTTAGCGCCATGCGCACTAAAGATGCTAACCGGTTCACACTCAAAAATAGCGCGGCAAACTTAGCCGGCGCCGAGCTGCAAGATATTGTGCGCGCTGCGGTGGAACAGCAAGGCGGGCGGATTAACACCATTCAAATTTCTACCCCGCGCGAAGAAAGCGGCCATCGGGTTTACGTAGTGAGCACGAATTTCCAAGGCACGGCCTTGCAGTTGCAGCGCATTTTGCATAGCGCCGAAGCCCGCGAGCCCTATGTATTCATTGATGCCCTCACCGTGCGCAGTCTTACCGCCCGCGGCGTTAAGCCCGTGCCTGGGCAGGAGCAATTTGTACTCGTCACCATGGAAGCCAGCGCTTTTGCGCCCATGCCTCCGATAAAAGCCGAAGGCGATAAAAAAGCCGCTCCTGCAAAAGTCACCGCTGGGACAAAAACATGAATAAATTGGCCTCGCGCAGTGTTTTTTTGTGGCTCGTACCGCTTTTAGCGCTGCTCGCCTATGGCGGCAAACTCACCGATTGGGGCCGCGATTTCACCAGCGATGGTGTGAGCTGGAAAAAAGTGAATCCCCAAATTGCGAGTAACGGTGTCGTGCCCGATATCGCCTTTAACGCCGATGCTTCGCCTTATGCTGTGATCACCGATCGCAATTTGTTCGTCCCTTGGCGCAAACCTTCGCCTCCGCCCGAGCCACCCAAACCACCGGCAGATCCACCAAAGCCGCAAATCCGCCGTGGCATTTACGCGCTCACCGGCACAATGCAAATTGGCAAAGATGTTTTCGCCACGGTAAAAGAAAACGCAACCAACCGCACCAAGCAAGTCAAAGTAGGAGATGAACTGCAGGAATACAAGGTGCAAGAGGTAGATAGCGACCGTGTTGTGCTCGCTTATGCGGGTCAAACTGAAGAGTTAGTGCTTGCTAAATATACGCAGAGCGGGCGGGCCATTGCGCCGCCGGTGCAAGTTGCGCAATTGCCACCGTTGCCGCCACAAGTGCAGCCCAGCGCGCAGCCACAATCGCAGCCGCCTGGCATGCCTGCTGTCCAGCCGCGCGCCCCGCAACCGATTGCGCCTGGCTCGTTCCCCGCCTCCAACGGCGGCTTCCCGCAAGGCTCGCAGCCCGTCCCGCTGCCCGCAGCGCCGCCGGCGACCCCTGTTACCGCTGTGCCTGTCGCGCAGCAGCCGCAACCAGAAATCATTGATGTCGGCGAGCTTTTGCGTCGTCGTCGCGAAGCGAGAAAGCAATAACAATGTTGGTAAATACGATTTCAATGCTTCACGTTCAACCCGTGACAATCGCTCTCGCATTCTGCTTGGCGTTTGCGGGCTGCGCAACACAGGATGCTAGCCGCGCGCGCGATGGTAAGTTGATGCCGACGGCCACGCAGGTTTCACAACCCAGCGCAATAGCGCCGGCAGCGCAACCCGCCCAGGCTGCGATTGATGGTAACGCTCAAAAGCCAGCCGATTCTGCCAAGCGTGTTTTCCCGGGTACCGGCAGGCTGGTTGTGCAACCGCAGCCACGCCCGCCCGCACCGCCTGGGGATCTCAAATTTAATTTTGAAAATACTGATGTTCGCGAAGTAGTGCGTAGTATTTTGGGAGATATTCTTCAAGAAAATTACTTGATTGACCCTGCTGTGACCGGAGCGGTCTCCATGCGAATGGC
>JANMDS010000221.1:0-5983 GCA_031376405.1 Betaproteobacteria bacterium | reverse complement strand
ATTTTGCTGCTCCAACTCATACACCGAGAGGATTTGCTCTACCGTTAATCGCCCCGCTTTCTTTGCCCGATCAAAAATCACGCGCCCTACTTCTTGGGCCATACCGCTCAAGCCTTGCAGCGATTGGCTCTCGTGTTTGAGCGTACCAGTATCCACTTCGTCCATGCGTGCGCCCGCGCGATGGGCATCAATGAGCAGGCCCACGTCAACTCCATAGCCATCTTCGAACTGCATCGACTGCATGAGCGATTTGCGCGCGGCGATAATGCCGCCCAACGGCTGCTTAAAGTTTGCAAGTTCAGGGAAAAATAATTTCAGCATGGGCTTTGCAGTAAGTTCCGTCACACGCCCTGCGCTCCGCCCAAAGCTTGCCTTCACAAAATCCGCGTTGCCTGCGGCAATCGGGCGGGCGAGGTCGCCCACGATTCCTGGGCGTAAATCCGATAGATCGCCATCAAGATAGACGAGTAACTCTTCCTTCGCCACCGCAAGCCCATCTCGCATCGAGCGCCCCTTGCCCAACATCGTGCTTGTTACGACCCGCGCGCCCGCGTGCGCGGCACGCGCGGCAGTCTCATCAATCGAGCTATCGTCAATCACAATGACTTCAGCCGTCGCCGCATCCGCAAGCGCAAACCGCACCACGCCTGCAATATTTTTCTCTTCATTGAGCGCCGGGATAATTACCGACACCCGCAGCGGCGGCGGCGGGATGGATTGCAGCCGAAATAAACCGCCCCGCAGCGAGGTTGGCTCGCGCTTGGGAGATGCGTCAACGCGCGCAAAAGGCGCACGCATCCGCGCCATTAAGCGGGCAGCGAGCGAGCGATAGCTGGGATTGGGTTGCTGCTTCATAAACCCTCCTTGGTTGAGTGCGATGCGGTTGGGTGACGTGCAACGCTTTCGCGTTACCGAGAAGAAAACGGATCATACGCAAATCCACTCACTTTGAGTGAGGGTCAACGCAAGAAGTTGCGTCGATTTTTTGAGACATCGTTCAATGTTTGTTTGTGTTTCGAGACAAACAGAACTTCGACTTTTACGGTGAGTCTAACGCGCGCGATTTGCCTAAAACCCTGCGGCGTAAAAACGAGCTAATTTCAAGATTATCCCCCAAAAAACGAGCATTCATGGGATTGAACAATTGTGAAGTTGGGTCGAACAATTTGACGCTAAGTTTTCATCCGACGCTTTTTGTACCAAACAGATCGGATGGGTAGTAGCCTCATCACGTAACCCTCACCCCGCCCGCAGAGCCTCTAACAATTCACCATCGTTTTGATGCAACGCAGGTAGTAGCGGCGTGACCGTAATTGCATCTACCCGCTGCCAAGAAAACGCTTGATTTTCTTTTGACTCCGGCGCGCCCGACCAATCTGCTGTGCGTACGAAATTGAGTTCCACATGAGCGTGCGGATACGAAAACATTTGCTGCTTCCACGCGCGCACGGTTTTTATTTTGATACCTAGCTCTTCATCAATCTCGCGGATGGCCGCGGCTTCGACGGTTTCGTTCGCTTCGATTTTTCCGCCGGGAAATTCCCAGTAGCCTGCGTAGGGCTTGCCTTCGGGGCGTTGGGCGAAGAGCACTTCGCGCGCGCCTGCGACTTCACGCTCGATGATCACTACGGCTACGCGCGTGAGTTTGCGCCTATCGTGCGGGTTAAAGTGGGCAGGTTCGTTCGTCATCGTGTTTAATCAATACCTGCGGCGCTAATTCGGCTTGTTCTACAACTTATCTCCCAAATTGTGCCTGCTTTTTTAAAGGCGGCGACCCGCAAAATCTTTAGCGAATTGATAAGCGACCCGCCCCGAGCGCGATCCCCGCTGCAGGCTCCATTGAATGGCTTCGTTTTGCAGTTTCTCGCTCATGACCACATCGTGCACGCCCAATTGCGCGAGCCAATTCATCACTGCAGCTAAATATTCGTCTTGGGAGAATGGGTAGAACGAAAGCCACAATCCGAAGCGTTCGGAGAGGGAGATTTTTTCTTCTACCGATTCGCCGGGGTGGATTTCTTCGCCCCTATATTTTGTCTCCAAATTTTCGCTCATATATTCTGGGAGTAGATGGCGGCGATTGGAAGTGGCGTAGATCAATACATTTGGCGAGGCCGCAGAGATCGAGCCGTCGAGTATAGCTTTGAGCGCTTTGTAGCCCGGCTCGCCCGCGTCGAACGATAAATCATCGCAGAACACCACGAATCGATAGGGTAGTTCTTGCACGAGATCTACTATGTCGGGCAAATCGCCCAAGTGATCTTTATCCACTTCAATCAAGCGCAGACCTATCGGGGCGAACTTGGCGAGCATGGCTTTTACAAGCGATGATTTGCCCGTGCCGCGAGAGCCCGTGAGGAGCACGTTGTTCGCAGGTTTACCCGCCACGAACTGCGCGGTATTTTGATCGAGCTGCGCGGTTTGCTTTTCTACCCCGACTAAGGCGTCAGAGGCTACCGAGTGCGGAGAATCCACGCCTTGTAAAAAACGAACATCACCCCGTGCGCGCCACCGGGCGGCAGTGACGACGGCGAAATCGCAAGCGGGTGGGTAAGGCGGCGTATGTTGCGAGAGTAAGCTTGCGATGCGCTCAAGCGCGTCAGCGATGCGGGTATCGGTTGTCATCAATAAATGTGTTGGGAGAAGTTATTGGCACGAAGCCCGCGCGCGATTGCGCATGACTTCGCGCTCGCTTGCTGTTGCACGGCTTTGCGGGTTTTCCATGCCGAGCAAGGCTTGTAGGGCGGCGTTGCATTGAGCTTCTTTGTTTGCGTCGTTCACTGGCCCACTGCGACAGGCCGCCTCAAGCTCCGCGGCGACCCGAGCGCGGGCCTCATTTGCAACGGCTGGCGGCACGTCGGCGAGTCTGCTATTGAGCGCAGCCGATTGCTGGCGCAGCTCTGCGCAGCGCGCGGCATTTGGAGAAACCGCTTGCCCCGTCGCGATGCCTAGGTTATTTTTAGCATTGCGGTTGAGCAAATCTTCGCGAATTTTTGCGAGCCGTTCGCTGGCAGCGGCGAGCGTGGCTTCATCGGGCGTAGAAATTTTTACCTCAGTTGATTTGGTGTTCTCCGGTGGTTTTTGGCCGTAGTGCGTCACGCCCTTTTCATCGACCCATTTGTAAATCTGCGCGTTTGCATTAACCATTGCAAAAAGCAAAACGAGTGAAAGGTAAAAGCCGCGCGTGTTCATGTTTTTAGGAGCGGTAATCAGCGTTAATTTTTACGTAATCATAAGAAAAATCACACGTCCACACCGTTGCCTGTGCGCGACCTCGCGCGAGATCCACGCGTATGGTAATTTCCGCTTCTTTCATCACTGCTGAGCCTTGGGCCTCGGTGTAGCTCACGGCCCGCCCACCGTTTTCGGCTACAAGCACATCGCCTAACCACATGCGCAATATTGAGGTATCTAAATCCATTACGCCTGCATAGCCAATTGCCGCGAGGATGCGCCCTAGATTAGGGTCGGAGGCAAAAAACGCTGTTTTCACCAATGGCGAGTGGGCAATGGCGCGGGCGACGCGATCGCACTCTTCGCGATTTTTTCCACCTTCCACCTTGATGGTCATAAATTTAGTCGCACCTTCGCCATCGCGCACAATCGCTTGCGCCAGGCGCAGGGCAACGTTGGTAATTTCCGCACGCAATGCAGCGTAGCGCGGGTCGCTCGTGGAGGCAATCTGCGCCATCACCGCTTTGTTGGTGGCGATGAGAACGAAACTATCGTTCGTTGAAGTATCGCCATCGACCGTTACGCAATTGAAGCTTTCATCGGCCACTTCTTTTACCAATCGCTGGAGCACATTGCCCGCCACGCACGCATCGGTGCCGATAAAGCCCAGCATGGTCGCCATGTTGGGTTGGATCATGCCCGCGCCTTTGCTAATGCCAGTGATAACGATTTTCGCGCCGCCAATTTCCACGCTTGCGCTCTCGAGTTTGTGGATCACATCGGTGGTCATGATGGCTTTCGCCGCCGTTTCCCAATCGGTATTACCCAACGCTTCGTTTGCCAGGGGCACGCCGATACGCACGCGCTCCATCGGCAAGTGTTCCAGAATCACACCCGTAGAAAATGGCAACACCGCACTGGCTTCGCAGCCTAACGTTTGCGCCACCAACGCGCAGGTTTCGCGCGCTGCAGCCATACCTTGTGCGCCCGTGCCCGCATTGGCGCAGCCGGTGTTAATCACTAGCGCGCGCACGTTATTTGAAACTGCCAGATGCTCCCGACACACCGTAACCGGCGCGGCGCAAAAGCGATTGAGCGTAAATACGCCCGCAGCCGTTGCGCCCGCATCGAGCGCGACGAGCAACATATCGTAGCGATTCGGCTTGCGAATGTGGGCCTGGGCCGCGCCCAGCTTTAGGCCTGGAACGGCGTGTGCTTGGGCAGCGGTGAGCGGGGTGTAATGTACTGGCATGGCGGCGCTTACTTTTTCGTGAACGTTCTGGAACGCAGTTTAAAGCCTTTTTTCGGCAGATAAATCGTAAAACAGGCTCTTTTTACGCCGCAGGTATTTGCACTCTTTAGTAATTACCCGCGCAGAATTCGCTCATGCGTCTGCTACGATGAATCGTTTCGCAAAAATCGGAGAAAACATGCGCTTAACCCCTGAGCAAATCGCACAATTTGATCGCGATGGATACTTGTTTTTCCCTTCGCTATTTACGCAACCCGAAATTGATGGGCTGCTCAGCGCAGTGCCCGAACTCTATGCTCGGCGCGAAGACTACAACGTGCGCGAAAAAGGCAGCGAAGCAGTGCGCACGAATTTCGCCGCCCACATGTACAGCAAACCGTTTGCCTCGCTCGCGCGCCATCCGCGCATGATCGAGCCGGTGGAAGATTTGTTCGGCGAAAAGCTCTACATGCATCAATTCAAAATCAATGGCAAGATGGCCTTCGAAGGCGATGTGTGGCAATGGCATCAAGATTACGGCACGTGGCTGAACGATGACCACATGCCTACCGAGCGGGCGATGAATATTGCGATCTTTTTAGATGATGTGAACGAACACAATGGCCCGCTCATGTTCATCCCAGGTAGCCACAAAAAAGGCGTGGTGGATGCGAAGCACGATCTCACGACCACGAGCTACCCCTTGTGGACGGTGGACAATCATCTCATCACTCAGCTTGTCGCCCGTGCGGGTGGAAAAGACGGCGGCATCGTCTCGCCCAAAGGCCCCGCGGGCTCGATGATTTTGTTTCACAGTTGTTTGGTGCACGCGAGCACGAGCAATCTATCGCCATGGAATCGAGTGAGCGTATATCTCTCGCTTTGCGCGGTATCCAATCACATCCGCCGTTTCAAGCGCCCGGAATACATCGCGCATCGGGATTTCTCTCCAATTTCGTGTTTGCCCGACGATTGCTTGACGAAGGAATACGCGGTGGATTTGCCGTGGGCGAAGGGGATGCCGGAGAGCGCGTTGGCTACTTCGCTCGAAACCCGCGATTTCGAGGAGATAACTGCCTAAATGTGCCATTTTTGCGCCGCAGGTTTTTAACAAAATAATATGAATCTCTATACAAAATTGCTGCAACGTGAGGCCGACAACAAACCTGTGCGCATCGCACTCATTGGAGCGGGGAAATTTGGCTCAATGTATCTGGCGCAAATCCCAAAAACGCCGGGCGTCCAGTTGGTGGCTATCGCTGATCTTTCGCCCGACGCGGCACGCACGAATCTTGCGCGCGTGGGCTGGATGTCGGAGCGCACACGGGCTACGTCCATGGAAAACGCGCTGGCTACGGGCGCAACGTTTATTACCGACAATTGGGAAGCCGTTTGCACGCATCCCGCGATTGATATCGTGGTGGAATGCACGGGCAATCCGATTGCCGCAGTCGATCATTGTTTGCTCGCCTTCGCTAATAAAAAGCATGTGGTGAACGTAACCGTTGAAGCCGATGCGTTTTGCGGGCCGCTCTTGGCGCGGCGGGCAGTGGAAGCGGGCGTGGTGTATTCGCTGGC
>JANMDS010000042.1:0-4676 GCA_031376405.1 Betaproteobacteria bacterium | reverse complement strand
CCATGCCATCCGCGCCGAAGCTTTTATCGAGCTGAAAAATTTGAGTCGTCGCAATCCCGTTCGCGTTCCAGGCGACCCAGGTTTCAACGGTGGTCGCAGCGCATTGAATATCGCCCGAAGCAATCGCCAAGTGCCGATCTTTTTGTGGAATTTTTTTGATGGAAACATCGAGCCCGTGCTTTTTGAATAGACCCGCTTGGTTCGCCAAGGTGAGCGGCGCAAAGCCCGTCCAGCCAGAAATACCGATGGCCACTTTGGTTTCTTGGGCAAAAGCGCTGCCTGCGGATACGAGCGCTAGCGCAGCTAGAGTACTTGCAATACGTTTCATCAAAAAGCTCCGGAAATTACGTCTATACATATTAGCGCAGAATCTGAATTCCTGCGAGCAGGTTGCATTTTGAATGAAACCGCCAGACTGCGTTTTACGCCATCGCGCTTTACACCAACGGGAAGCGCAGATCATCAAGCGGCGCGCCTGCGGGCAATAGCGCGACAAGGCCCGGAAACTCGGGCGAGGTTTTCCACGCTCGCGGCGCGTGCGTCGCGTCATCACCTACGTAGCGCGCGCTGAACACCCGCCGTTGCGTTGCGCTGCCCGCCGCCGCGTGTAAGGTAAGCATATGAAAGGCTACGCAATCGCCCGGCTCTAGCGCCCAGCCAATCACGCGCGCTTGGTTTGCGGCCAGCGCCATATCCGGCAAATCGGCCAGCGCACCTTCGGGGAACCACTTTGCTTCGTTGTCTCGAAACGTACGCGGCAAATACCACGTGCCATCGTGCGAGCCAGCTAAAAAATTCAACGTGCTCGACTGTGGAATCGCATCAACCGGAATCCAAAAACTTACGTTTTGTCGGCCATCAATGTTGTAGTAGGGCTGGTCTTGATGCCAAGGCGTGGGCGTTTTCGTGCCCGCCATTTTTACAAGTAAATGATCGTGATAAATCCGCGCCGTCGCGCTCGCCATCAATTGCTTCGCAATCGCAGGCAAGGCGCTCGTTTTCAAAATGGATTCGTATTCGGCGATACGCTCCCAATTGCAAAAATCTTCAATGAACTTACCGGGATCATCCGCCCCGCTCGCCACCATCGATAGCGGCCCGGGCGCAGCCAAATTGCGCTCAATGCCCCGCGTAAGCGTAGCCAGTTCGTCTGGCGAAAACACGCCACGCAGCACCGTTGCGCCATCTCGGGTAAAAGCGGAAACCGTTTCAGAATTGAGGTTCATTGAAGGACTATACCTGCGAAGAATAAACAGCCGTTTTTCAGGAGATAAAGTTCGAAACAGGCCCGTTTTACGCCGCAGGTATTGGGGGCTCTTGCTTGAAAAATCAGTAAGGTACTGTTCACAACGCAACCAGTTTAGGTTTCTGTGACGATCACCGACAGAGTAAAGATCGCGTACCGGGATGTTGGTGTTGAGGTGCGTTATGAACGCGCCTTACGCGCGTCGGTGCGTGGTAGCGAAAGTGGAGTACGCACCGCAGACGCGACGGGGCTGGATGAGTCTCGGCGAAACGTGTCACCCACGTTGGTCGGTGCGCAGAAAAGCGCTGCACACCCTACTTTTCTAGGATTTATCGCACAAGTACCTGCGGCGCAAAAAACGGCACTTATCCACGAGATAAAGTGTAAAACAGGCTCATTTTGCGCCGCAGGTATTTACTATTTTCTACTTCACGCCACACATGACTACGCCTTCCCCCGCCCAGCCTTTGCTGCGCATTTGTTCATAGAGTGCGGCGCTGGTTACATAGCGGTGGTTGCTGTCGTTTTGGGCGAAGCGGTTGTTGTAGAGCCTGTAAATCGGCGTTTCCGTTAGGCTGCATCCTGCTGCGTTGGGCAGGGTGACGGCGAAGGCGTTTTCTTCGAAATTCCATTGTGGCGCGGTGTAGGGTTTTGGTTTTTGTTGGGACTTTATTTGCGCGCATTCGGCGGCGTTGGCGGTGTAGAAATGGGAGTTGGGCCCGAGCGAGAAATCGCCGTAAAAGCGGCAAACGGGCGCAGCGTTGTTTTGCACGGTGGCGCTTTTATAGGCAGTGAAGCGCTCGCCTGTGGCTGCCCAGCCAGAATTGCCGCCGAGGGCTGCGGCTTCCAATGCGTTCGCAGTTAAAAAGTAGTGATTGCTCGATGCCGCGTAAAACTCGACCACCTCTACTGTTTCGCTTTGCGCAGCGGGCAGGGCCACGGGCCGAAAGCGTAAGAACGAAATCGTCCACGGCGGGCTTTCAACCGCAACACTTTGGGCGGTTAAAAATAAATTGGCTTGGGCTACGAACCCAGGCGTTGCGCCATCGTAGCTATACACCTCCACGCCGCCGGTTTTTAGGCAATTGTTGAGCGTAATGTTGGTCGTTACTTTTTTATCATCGGTCAAATTGATGAGTGCGGCAATCACTTCGCCCGAGTTTGTGCGCGAGCCGAATACGGATACCAACGCCGCGTTGGAGTTCGCAGCGGGTGATACGCTCGTAGCCAAATAGTCTTCTCCAAAGCCACGGCCTTTGCCATCAAAATTACGAAACCCACGGAACACAGCGGAGACGGGTGAATCGGCTTCGGGGTACGTCCAGTAATACGCGGAGTCGATCCCCGCTTGGGCCATGCGCCCAAAAATTTCGGCTTGGGCGATTGCGCCGCTTACGTGATGTTCGCCGCCCCAACTATATTCGCCAATCGAAAGCCCCAAGTCAGGGTTGTTGTCGCTCACCCATTTTTGTAGCGTGGGAAATAAATTTACAGGCGGATTGCCTGCCCGCCCGTACCACGATTCGTCGATGTAATCCGCATCCCACACCGAGCGCGTGGAGCGAATGCGTAAGCGTGCGGTGGCTAAATCAATGCCGCCAAAACCACCGCCATATAAATTATCCCCTTGCGGGTAGTAGTGCACATCCAAAATATCGAGCAACTTTTCGCCGGTAGCGGTTTGGTGATCCTTCAGCGCTTTCAAATACCACGGCGCCAGATCGCCCCCGCCCATGAGCGCGCGATCGGAGCCCGAGCCGCCAGCGTAGAGTTGGTTGTTGTTGTCGTAATCAGAAAAGCGCATCGCGAACAAACTCGAGAGCGCGGGTCCGGCGATTTTCGCGCTCGGGTCCGCGCGGCGAATCGCACCTGCGTAGTCTTTGGTGTTTTGCAAAAGATCGGCGGCGCGCAGGCGCGTGGGGCGTAAGTCGCGGTGGGTGTCGCTCCACAAATCAGGCTCGTTATCCAAGATGAAATGGCTCACCTGGCCGCCACGCAACGCCGCTTGGGCTTTAATTTGTGCTGCGAAATTCGCGGCGTCCGCAGGAGAAAATATCTTGCTCGTTTGGGTTGCGGATTGCGTGGGCGCGATGAGGCTGCCATCGGCGCGGCGGCCATTGCCTGCATCGGGCCGGTATTGATCCGTGGATTGCTGTGCGCCATATTGCGAGACAGAAAAGCCGTTTGAGGTGAGATCTTTTGCCACCCAACCCAGCGTAGGAATCGTCACCGCGCTGCCTACGTTTTTCGCGGCGTTATCGTCCAAGTAAGCCCGCCAGCCGCGCGTGCCGATGTTCTCGAAATAATAATCGTTGGCTAAATTCCATGCGTTCAAATCGGGGTTTAAGCGCGTGGTGGTGTTCCCGCCCCAGCGTCGGCTGGTGGCCCCAAGCGACCACTGGGCTTGATTGCCGCTCGCGCCCGCTTGATTTTCTTTCAGCTCGTTGTAGGCGATGCCGTAAATCTTTTGGCTAATAGGCTTGGGCGCGCTGCAATCAATCGACGCGCTCGCGCTCGCGGCCGTTGGGTTAGCCGACACGCCGATGCGCTGCGGCGATTGCGGCACGATGGATGATGTGCCAATGAACGAAACTTCGGCAAAACTCACGCGCGTGTTCGCCGCTAAATCGCTCGTGGCCTGCATCTGCAAGCCATCAAACGGCAAGCCCGAAGGGTTGAGTTCGGCCATCGAAATCGTGAGCAGCGAAGTGCCATCTTGCACGAGCGGTAAGCCCGTAAGCGATACGAGTTTGCTAGGAAACGCGGAGCCGTAAGCATCGCGTCGCTGTAGCGTTACGTTTACCTGCCCGTTCAACGCAGCAGGAAACGCAGCGCGTATCCGCAATGTGTCGCTCGAAGGAATCGCGGCCACCGTATTAAACGCGAAAAACGCACCGCTCCAACGCCCCAAATCAATCGCGAGCACGCCTTGCGCGTTAGTCGCAGGCGCTACGCAACCATTGGCGCACGTCCAGCTCCAATTGTTCCAGCCTGGGCTGAGCCCGCTGCTTGAATACACAACGGTGTCCGCGCGCGCAGTAAACGTAAGCAACGCGAAAAAAAGGGAAGCGAAGAGCGAGCGTTTTTGCATGATGGGGTCCGCGATTGCGTGGCACCCAATATGGCAGAGAACGTGCGAATCGGCAAGACGTATCCAATAAGAGACGCGCGTGTTACGCAATGTACCTGCGGCGCAGATTGGTCGATATTTAGGGGAAACGTTCGCAAATTTTTATCGGAATAAAAAATGCGACCGCGCTTTGGGATATGCAAAATCTCGGGGGTGCTCCCTCCCCAAGCGGGGGAGGGTCGGGGTGGGGGAGCCGCGGATTCGACCCCTTCCCCTGTGCGCACCAAAGTTTCCCCCCGCCCAAACAACCCCCCCGGGGTGGGGGGGGGGGCAATGTGGCAGTTTTTGAAAAAAAAAAAA
>JANMDS010000146.1:0-2640 GCA_031376405.1 Betaproteobacteria bacterium | reverse complement strand
GATAACTGGCGTGTGAACTCCAACGTAAACGGCTACTCGCCAAAATTTCGCGCTGATACGTCACTCATCTCACAAACGGGCGTGATCGGATATGGGTTAGACGTGCAGAAGTGCCTGCGACGAGAAGGTTTTTTTTATGAGTACTGCCCCGCGTTTGGCACGGGCGAAAGCAGGGCATGGGATGGCACACTTCTGAGCAGTGGCTTTAACCCTGGTGTTTTGCTCAATGGCAACAGCAGCACATTTACAGAGCTGCGGGCAGCGTACTTGAACTACGCTCGCGTGCGCGAGGGCGGCACATGGCACCACGCGCCGCAATTGCGCTGGTACGTGGAAACCGTGCCAGGGAAAGTATTTTCTTACTTTGCGTTCGGGGGAAATGTGGGCCACGGCGTAGATTACTTCGCGGACAAAATCGCACAACAACTTAGCGGCGAAATGACTGTGGCTCTGCGTCCCCATGCGCGCATTGAGCTTGAATTTAAAGCCAACGCGTTTATGTTACGGGATCGGGAAACCCATAAAACGCGACTCAACGAAAGTGTGCTGCAAGTAGTCGGTGTCGGGTTTGTGAGCGCCCAAGATACCGTTCGAGTCATCGCCCAACACTCCCGCAGCGCGCGCAATCTTTCGCTTTATCCTGACGGGAACGATCTCTCACCAAAATATCTGGAGACCACGGGTTCGCTCGTTGCCACCCGTCGCTTTGGCCTTGGTAAGGAGATCAACGTCGGTCTAACCAGCCGCCGAACCAACGCGCAGGACGCATTCAGCACACGAGGGCTTGAAGGATTTGTGAAAGTGGCATGGAGCTTCGCGCGGTAGAGCGATCGGCGCCATTACCTGCGGCGCAAAAACGGCGTTTTTTGGAAGATATCTCCGAAACAGTGTCGTTTTTCTGCCGCAGGTTTTTCTTGGAACGGCGTTGTTTTGTAATCGAGGTTCGGGGCTCTGTGTAATAGCGCGCAGATCGAGCCAACGGCGACGCCCTATCGAAATAGATTTTGGACAATTGGGCTTCATGAATAATGGAGGCAATGAACCCCCTTACCCGCTTTGTTCCTGCGCTTTTCATTTTCATTTGGGCCACTGGCTACATCGTGGCGAAAGTGGCTGCGCCACACGCCGAGCCGCTTACTTTTTTGTTGCTGCGTAATCTGGGCGTGGTCGCACTGATGACTACGCTTGCGTTTGCCGCGCGTGCGCCCTGGCCCACGCGAGAAGAGGCGTGGCATTTGAGCGTCGCCGCGCTGGGTATTAACGCGATTTATCTAGGCGGCGTGTGGGTAGCAATAAAGTGGGGCATGCCCGCAGGCATTTCGGCGCTGATTGTGAATGTGCAGCCCGTGCTCACTGCGGCGCTAGCGTTTTTTGTGGGCGAAACCGTGAGCCGCAGACAGTGGCTCGGTGTGGCCTTGGGCTTTGGCGGCGTAGCGCTGGTGGTGTGGCACAAGCTCACCTTTGCCGCGCTGCCAATGGGGCCGGTGCTGCTGTGTGTGGCGGCGCTGATTGGCATGACGCTGGGTACGCTTTACCAAAAGCGGCACGTATCGCAATTTGATTTACGCACCGGGCAGGCGGTGCAGTGCGCGGCGAGCTTTTTGGTTACCTTGCCCGTGGCGTTCGCGACGGAATCGTTTCAGGTGGCGTGGAATGCGCCATTTTTTGCTGCGTTGGCCTGGTCTATCGGGGTGTTGAGCGCGGGGGGTGTGACCCTCATGTTTTTCATGTTGCGCAGCGGTAAAGCCACCACCGTTACGAGCTATATGTACCTGGTACCCGCCGTCACCGCGCTCATGGCATGGGCGATGTTTGGCGAAACCCTGACCCCCGCCGCAATTGCTGGGATGTTCGTCACGCTCTTCGGGGTGTATTTGGTGGCTAAAAAGGGGTAAAACCTGCGGCGTAAAAAACCCGATTTTCAGAGATATCTCCCAAAAAACAACCCTTTTACGCCGCAGGTCGGAGAAGCTTTTCCCCACTTATCGTTGCACTGCAGCAAATAATCTCAGAAATGCAGCATTTACGACGAAGCAGACGTAAAATGTTTATGCAATTTGATTATATTACGCGGTTTGCGGCTATCCTGTCGGGGCGTTGATTCGGGACGCAATCAACAATTCGCGATAGAAAAACAGAACAGTAAGAACCATGAACAAAAGATCTGAAACGACGTTTCGCGCACGTGCACCGCTGCGCCTCGGGCTCGCGGGCGGGGGCACCGATGTGTCCCCCTACTTAGACGACTTCGGCGGCTTAGTGCTCAACGTGACCATCAACAAATACGCCTACGCCACGTTAGAGCCGCGCACCGATGGCAAGGTAGAACTGCGCAATGCCGATTCACGCGATAGCTGGGTGGGTGAGGCGACGGCCACGTTGCCGGTTATGAAAGGCGTAGAGCTGCACGCAGGCGTGTACAACCGTATCGTAAAAGATTTTTGTGGTGGTAAGCCCTGCCCGATTACGATCACCTCGCACTCTGAAGCGCCTCCGGGTTCAGGCTTGGGCTCAAGCTCTACGATGGTCGTAGCGCTGGTCAAAGCATTTGCTGAGATGCTTTCATTGCCTTTGGGCGACTACGAGGTGGCCCGACTGGCCTATTCGATTGAACGGGCCGATTTGGGTATGGCCGGTGGC
>JANMDS010000133.1:0-6527 GCA_031376405.1 Betaproteobacteria bacterium | reverse complement strand
AATTTTCTTGAATTCGTTTTCAAGCAACTTGTATTCGGAAAGCGTATTTTTAGTGTGCTTGAGCAGCGGTGTATTCTGCAAAAAACGATCTCGCGAACGCTTAATCATATTCGCCAAAAAAAGTTTGCCGGAAGCCGAGGCGTAGAGTGGTACTTTCGAGCCAGCGTGCAGATTTACTTTCAGCGGCCAATCGGTTTCAACGCGATCTAAATACATCACGTAGTTACCATTCGGGATCGTCAAATTGCAGGTTTCGCCAATTTGTTCAACCAGCTCTTCAATAATCGCGTGCCGCGCTGAGCGCTGGGGCGAGCGCAACAGGATATCGCCACACATGCGCATCAATCGTTCGCCAGGGATGTAGTGTTTGCCATCGGGCTCGCGAATGAGCAAGCCCGATTCTTCCAGCGTAGTCAAGATGCGGTACACCGTGGGTTTTGGCAGATTTACGATTCGCACAATTTCAGTAAGCGATAGCGGCGCATCCGCACGCGACACCTCTTCTACGACGTGAAACGCCCGCAACGCGGCGGAAGTGTTATCGCCTTCTGGCATTTTGATTCCTTAATTTAATCTTCATTTTAGCAAAAAATGAAACTTTATACAAAACGGACGATGCCGCACATTTGAGATTACTTTATAGCAATATCTTGACATACTTTGGTCATAGGCGTAATGTGTTGACAACACAACGTAGGAAAAGCAAACCAATGGACTTCCGCTTTTCAGGTGAACAACTTGCTTTCATTGATGCCGCAAAGCGCTTTGCCGCCGAGCAACTCAGCCCCCGCTACAAAGCGCGCGAGAAGGAAAACGGCATTGAACGCAGCATCATTTTGCAAATGGGCACCATGGGCTTCTTGGGACCAGAGCTGCCCGAAGTGGTGGGCGGCTTGGGCACGGATTGCCTTACCAGCGGCTTATTGCTGGAGCAAATTGCGTACGGCGATTTCAATGTTTCCTACGTAAATTTGCTCGCTTCGCTGTGCGGCCAAATTATTTGCGAACACGCCCGCTCCGACACCGCAAAAGCATGGCTACCGAAGGTGGCCTCTGGTGAGAAAACAATTGCCATCGCCCTCACCGAACCTTCTGCAGGCTCCGATGCCGCACGGCTAAAGCTCAGCGCCACGCGCAGAGGCAAGGCGTTTGTTTTGAATGGTGAAAAAACGTCAATTTCGATGGCCACGCAAGCTGATGTCGCCGTGGTGTTTGCCCGCACCGGCAGCGAAGCGGAACGCGCCCGCGGCATCAGCGCTTTCCTCGTTCCGCTAGATCAAAAGGGTATCACCCGCACCGCATTTGACGATATCGGCACCCGGCCCGTCGGTAGGGGATCCATCTTTTTCGACAACGTAGTGGTCGATGCAAACATGATGCTCGGCGATGAAGGCAGTGGTTTCATCCAAGTAATGCAAGGCTTTGACTACAGCCGCGCACTCATCGGCTTGCAGTGCTTGGGGGTCGCCCGGGCCTCGCTCGATGAAACGTGGGCTTACATAAAGGAACGGGAAGCATTTGGTAAACCCATCGGCGAGTTTCAGGGCGTTACCTTCCCGCTCGCCGAAGCGGAAACCTTCTACGAAGCCTGCCGCGCGCTCTGCCTGCGTACGCTGTGGCTCAAAGACCAAGGCCTTCCGCATACAAAAGAGGCGGCGATGTGCAAGTGGTGGGCGCCGAAGCTTACTTGCGACATCATTCACCAATGCCTGCTTACCCACGGCCACGGCGGCTACGGCAGCGACTACGCCTTTGGCCAACGCTATCGGGATGTAATGGGATTACAAATTGGCGACGGCACGGCGAACATTATGAAAATGGTGATCGGACGAGAAATGGCAAAGGCCGTAAGCTGAGGCGGAGACTGTAAACGCTGCAACGGATTGCAACAACGCGGTCTAAAAGCAATATTCGTCACCTATTTCCATCCAATACCTGCGGCGTAAATTACGCGCATTTTCAAACTTATCTCCTACAAATCTGCCATGTTTTTTTGCAGGCGGCTGACGCAATCGATAAACGCAACCCGCTCATCCATCGAAAAACCTTGCAACGCTTGATCGTAAAAGCCATGAATGGGCTTTGCGAGCGAGCGCCACAGTTTTTTACCTTTGGGAGTAAGTTGCACCCGCACGCTGCGCCGATCTTCGGTGTCGGATACGCGCTGCACCACGCCTTCCCGCTCGAGGCGCGAAAGTAAGCCCGTGAGGTTTTGCCGCGTAACCAGAAGGTATTGTGAAAGTTCGGAAATGCTCATACCCGCTTTAACTTGCGGGCGGGAGAGCGCGCCCAAAACCGACCACTGTTGCGTTGTCACGCCAAAATCAACAAGCGCGTTGGTGCCCTTGGTGTGTAGCGTATTCGCCGCTTGAAAAAAGCGAAAGAACAAACGATTGTTGATCTCGTAGTTCGCAAGCGATTGGTCTTTGGTGAATTTTTCCATGATCATCATAATCGGAGAACAGGTACATTATGAAACGTTTACCAATGCACGTTCAACCTCTACTTCCACTATGATCCGCGACCCAGAATCCTTCACCGCCCTTACCGACACCATTGCCCGCTTCGTGCGCGAGCGCTTGGTCCCGCTCGAAGCGCAGGTAGCCGAAACGGATGAAATTCCCAAAGTTGTCATCCAGGAAATGGCCGCACTGGGGTTTTTCGGAATGTCGATCCCCGAAGAATTCGGTGGCATGGGGCTTACGATGGAAGAAGAAGTGCTGGCCTCTTTTGAGTTGGCGCAATGCTCACCCGTGTTCCGCTCCATTTGTGCCACCAACAACGGCATTGGATCGCAAGGCATTGTGATTGACGGTACGGCAGCGCAAAAGCAAAAATATTTGCCCCGCCTCGCGGCGGGCGAAATCATTGGCTCCTTTGCGCTCACCGAGCCCGATAGCGGCTCCGATGCCGCCAGCTTGCGCACCACGGCTGTACGCACGGGCGAGCACTACGTGTTGAACGGCACCAAGCGCTACATCACCAACGCACCCGAAGCCGGCATTTTCACCGTGATGGCCCGCACCGACACGTCCAAGCTCGGCGCAGCTGGCATTTCCGCCTTCGTGGTCGAGGCGAATACGCCGGGGCTTTCTCTGGGCAAGTGGGACAAAAAAATGGGACAACGCGGCTCGCATACGTGCGACGTGGTGTTTGACAACGTAAAAATCCCCGCATACCAGTTGATCGGGAACAAAGAAGGCGTTGGTTTCAAAACCGCAATGAAAGTGCTCGATAAAGGCCGGATCAATATCGCTGCGGTGTGCGTAGGCGTAGCCATCCGCATGTTGCGCGACGCCCTCGCCTACGCCAAAGAGCGCCAACAGTTCGGCAAACCCATCGCCGAGTTTCAGCTTATTCAAGCGCTCTTAGCGGATTGCAAAACCGAGCTCTACGCCGCGCAGTGCATGACGCTCGATGCCGCACGCAAACGTGATGCTGGGCAAGACGTGAGCACCGAAGCGAGCTGCGCAAAACTGTTCGCCAGCGAAATGTGCGGCCGCGTGGCGGATCGTGCGGTGCAAATTTTTGGTGGTGCGGGCTACATCGCCGACTACGGCATCGAACGCTTTTACCGCGACGTGCGGTTGTTCAGAATTTTTGAAGGCACCACTCAAATTCAGCAATTGGTCATCGCGCGAAATATGCTGCGCGAGGCCTAAAGTACCGTAAAACCTGCGGCGCAAAAACAGCCAGTTTTGAACTTTATCTCCTGAAAAAACGCAGAAAAGCGAGCAAAAAATTCGTTCTTTGGTCTGGAGATCATTCTAAAAACATCGTACTTTTGCGCCGCAGGAGTTTAGGCACAACGGCAGGGCGATAAGAAACTCGCCGTCGTTGCGTCATTCCGACGAAGGTCGGAATCCAATTTTGCTTCGAAAAGACAACCTTTAAAGGCGTGCGCTGCCAAACGAAATTAGACTCCGGCCTTCGCTGGGGAAACGGAACTTCAGTTGTGCAGAGGTCTCCCGCAGGTATTTGCGCGCTTCTGTTACGTACTCAGTTTCCGCCCAAGTAGCGTTTCCATCTTGTTCGTTTTGGCGTTCATTCGCCGCGCATCACCAGCGCGGTAGTCCACTTTTAGGTTTACGCTAATACGCGGGCAATCGGCTTTGAGCGCTTCAAAACACGCGGTGACCACGTCCATAACCGCCGGCCACTCTCCCTCCAAAATTGTGCCCATGGGTGTGAGCTGATAGGGCACACCGCTTTTGTCGATGATGTCCACAATTCGCGCGACGTGTTCACTCAAACTCTCGCCCGTGCCGGTTGGGGCCATTGCAAATTCTAGTAAGACCATGAGCTACTTTTCCTCGTGTTATTTAATCAGTGCGTGCACTTCTTTAAAGCGCTCATGCTCGGCGGTGCGCAGCCACTCGAAAAGCACCATCTCGGTGGTGACCAAATCCGCACCGGCACCGGCGAGCCGATCAAACGCGGCATCCCGATTGCGCTCGCTGCGTGAGCTGCACGCATCGGTGACCACGTAAATCACATATTCTTCGGTCTCCATCAGATCGAGCGCTGTTTGCATTAAACACACATGGGCTTCAACGCCCGCTAGCACCAGCGTGCCCCGCGTGGCGTCCTCGGCTTGGGCTTTACGCAAATGCGCAGGCACGCTGCGGGCGCTGCCTTTTTGCGGGATGGCTGCGGACGCGGGCTGCATCGCATCAATCAAATCATCAGCGCCGCTAAAGGCCATTTTGCTCAAAATCGGCTTGCATAGCGCGCGCAATTCGGCTGGGAATTTGCCTAATTTATCTGGATTTTGTTCCGTAGCGAAACACGGCACGCGCAGCAATTTGGCTGCTTGCGCGAGCTTCATCGCGTTGGCCAGAACCGCTGTGCTGCCATGAATCACGGGCATTAGTTTTTCTTGGTAATCAATGAGAATGAGCGTGCAGTCCTCAGCTTCGAGCAACATTTAGTTTTCCTTTTTTGAGCTGGCAGCGCGCGCATCGCGGCTGCGTAAAAATACTAATTTTTCTTTGATCTTAATTTCGAGCCCACGGTCTGTAGGCTTGTACCACTGCTGTGCGCTCATACCTTCGGGCAGGTAGCGCTCGCCCGCTGCGTAGCCGTCTTCTTCATCGTGGGCGTAGCGGTAATTTTTGCCGTAATCTAATTCTTTCATGAGTTTGGTCGGTGCGTTGCGGATATGCAAGGGCACGGGGCGTGAGCCATCTTTTTCTATAAACGCGCGCACTTCTTTATACGCACGGTACACCGCATTACTCTTTGCGGCCACCGCCAAATACACGCAGGCTTGGGCCATCGCCAGCTCGCCTTCGGGCGATCCCAAGCGCTCGTAGGCCGCCACTGCATTGAGCGTAAGCTCCAGCGCCCGTGGATCTGCCAGACCAATATCTTCGCTCGCCATGCGGATCATCCGCCGCCCGATATACATCGGGTCGCAGCCGCCATCAATCATGCGCACAAACCAATACAGCGCAGCATCTGGGTCGGAGCCGCGCACAGCCTTGTGCAGCGCTGAAATCGTATCGTAAAAATTTTCACCCCCTTTGTCGAAGCGACGACGGGCGCGCGTGAGTGTCGTTTCCACGAACTCGCGATTGACCTGTGTTTGATTTGCGGTCGAAGCGTTTAAATGCAATTGCTCCACCAAATTGAGAAACCGCCTAGCATCGCCATCGGCGTAATCGATAAGCAATTGCTTGGCCTCTTCGTCCACCAAATACTGCGCGCCATTTATTTCCATAGCGCGTGAGAAAAGCGTAGCTAAATCATCAGCGCCCAGTGGCTCGAGCACATACACTTGCGCGCGCGAGAGCAAGGCGGAGTTCACTTCGAAACTCGGATTTTCGGTGGTAGCGCCAATGAACGTGATGAGGCCATCTTCAACAAACGGCAAAAATGCATCTTGTTGCGATTTGTTAAAGCGGTGCACCTCATCGACAAACATAATCGTACGCCGATTATTTTGATCGCGATTAAATCGGGCTTTTTCCACCGCATCGCGGATATCTTTTATGCCCGCCATCACCGCCGAAATCGCGATGAACTCCGACTCAAACGCACGGGCTAGGAGGCGGGCAAGCGTGGTCTTCCCCACCCCAGGCGGGCCCCAAAATATCAGCGAATGTGGCACCCCGCTCGCCAGCGCCACCGCCAACGGCTTACCCGGCGCAAGAATGTGCCGCTGCCCCACCACATCTTCAATGCGTTGCGGGCGGAGGCGTTCAGCCAAGGGCGCGGTAGGTGCGTTCACCTTCGTAGTTTGCCAAAGTTAGCGCGGCGGGAGATTTGTGAGGTGTTTATTGAACAAATACCTGCGGCGTAAAAACAGCTTGTTTTAGGATTTATCTGCTGAGAAATGGGCTAATTTTGGGCGTACCCAAATACACGCCGGCGGCCTCAATCGCTGTAGCCAGCGTATCGCCAGCCTTATTGCCCACTAGGGCATTTATTTTGCCGCGCAACAGCACGGGTACGTGCGGCGTGGCGGCGCTGGCTTGGGTCTGCCGCGGGCCGCCGAGCTTACCGACAAGAGTGCAAGGCTGAAG
>JANMDS010000589.1:0-1695 GCA_031376405.1 Betaproteobacteria bacterium | reverse complement strand
ACCAACGGCGCGATTAGCCACGTTGAAGGTGGTTGGGCATATCCTGCCCCGATGTTCCGAACCGCACTGGAGATTGCAGGTTCACACGGTTTGATTGAGCATCCAGTGAACAGCAGCGTTCCACTTGGGGTGCATCTGCATGAGAGCAGCGCCAACACCACCGATATTGCTGTTGGCGGCCAAGGATTTGATACTGGAAATGCCCGTCGACAGACACAAGCTGGCGGACAGCGCCACCGGATCAAACGGATTGTTATTGGTGGCGGTGGTGCTGTTGTTGTTGCGGACAGCCGCGTTGGGTTCTGCGGACTGCTGTATGTGGGCGGCCGTCTTCCCATGATCCTTCTCCCAATGGCTAATTGGCTGGAAGGTGACGAGTGCGGGAGGGAGTGGTGGAGCGCCTGGGCGGTGACGAAAGGAGCGCACGGCCGAATCGTCGCCCTTCTTTTCCTCTTGAGTGTTATCACTGCCGTAACTGTTGCTGTAATCTTCAGCAGTATAGCGACGTTGCTGTTGTTGATGCTGTCGATGACGCTGTTGCTGGTCGTTCTCATCTTCTTCGTCTTCTTTATCGGATTGCCGAAACCGAGCCGCCAGGGCATCGTGTCGGGCTTGGACCGCATTGGCAAAGCTGCCCGAGCCCCGACCGCTCGTGTTCGTATCGTCATTGTTATTGTTGTTATCATCATTGTTATCTTCCCTATTGTCGTTGTCCAGATTGTCAAAAGCGCCAAAGACTTCGGGCACGTCATCGGTGCGAGGCCGGCGTTGCCACCCCCGGCTGCTGTTGCTATTATCGTGGCTCATGTTCCCGCGGCTGCTGTGCTGGTCGTGCTGGCGGTGGTCGTTGTGGCTGCGGTTGTTGCTATCATCGTTGGTGTAACTACTGGTGCGACCATCGGGGGCGAGGAAGAGGAGATCGGGAAAGTCGGTAACGACCCGTTGGTGATTGCGCACGCGTTCGGAGAGCATGGTCGCGACGGACGAGGCAGAAGAAGATGCGTCGGTCGCGATGCTCGCGTCGTGTATGGGCGGTAATTGGTTGAGCGATGGTGGCTGGTGTTGTGCTGGTTTACTGCTGCTCTGAATGGACCGAATCCGCGCCTTGAAGAGTTTCATTTCGTACGATTCATAAGAGCACGCGTGGGGGACCGCGAGCTCGTCTTCCATCTGTTTCCGCGCTTCAATTTTTTCCCGTATGCGCCGTTTGCACTTGGGGAAGAGGCGTCGTTTTTGCAAATCGTGATATTGCACCCCCCGTCGATAGGCTTCCATGGCTTGCTTTGATTGGTACTTGGCGACCCTTGCTCCCACTCCCGAGGCGCCCAGTATCACTTCAAAGCCGAGCGACTGCAATTCTTCCCGCAGTGGCAGTTTCGGCGGTCGATCGGCAATGACCGCGGCGCAAATGTCCACGTTCCATGATGCTGGCTGCTGTTGAGACGACGACCCCTCCGTCGTGGAATTGGTATTGTTCCGGACAATATCGTCGTGGTCGTCTTCTCCTCTTCCTGCTCCTCCTCGATTTGGTTGGGAAGAAGAAGAAGAAGCCGCCGCCGCCGCCGCCGATGATTGCATTGTCGACTTGATGATTCGTGTGCTGCTTCGTCCAGCCGAGGACATGGAGGATCAGGCACGCCACGCTGCACCACGCCGCACCAGTCCTCGACTAGCTAGCTAGACGGCGGATTGGTG
>JANMDS010000040.1:0-7668 GCA_031376405.1 Betaproteobacteria bacterium | reverse complement strand
AGTTTAATACGCCCAGCGCACTTTAGCTTACGAGCGTGTGCGAGAGCGGTGTAGCGCCAACCCGCTCGTCCGCTTGCAGCGTAAATACGCCCACACTCGCGAGCACCCGCACAACCCGATGCAAAGCAGAGGGGTTAGTGGAGGTAGCCAGTGCCAGTTCGGTACAGGTTTTTTCGCCATCGCCAAGCAAATCGGCCAAGCCCAATTCGGCAGCGACGTACAGCGCGCGGGAAACATGGAAACCGTTAATCAAAAACAGCATTTCTGCGGCGGGGGTCGGATTCATGGCGGTGTCCATCAGTCGATTTGCGCGCCAGAGCTTTCAACCACCTTGCGCCACTTCACCGATTCGCTGGCAACAAAGCGGGCAAAGCTCTCTGGTGAATCGGCCAACGATTCTAAACCGAGACTCTCCAGGCGTTGGGCGACGTGCGGGTCGCGCAGCGCGAGCGCAAATTCCGTATTCAAGCGCTTGATGATTGCCGTACTGGTTCCCGTTGGGGCAACAAAACCAAACCACACACCGATTGCGAAATCGCTCACACCGGACTCCTGCGCAGTCGGTATCTCGGGTGCTAAGGGATTTCGTTTTGCATTGGTTATCGCCAGCGCACTCGACAAGTTTTCACACATGAGCGAAACGCGTCCTGCAAGTACATCCTGCAACGCTGGGGCAGGGCTTTTATAGGGAACATGCGTTAGGGAAATTGCAGCGCCCGTTTTCAGCATTTCCCCGCACAAATGCGCAGTGGTGCCACTGCCTCCTGAGGCGTAGGTTAGGTCACCAGGTTTCGCTTTGGCTAAGGCGATGAGTTCTGCTAAATTTTTAACCGGCACGCTGGGATGTACAACCAGCACATTGGGCGTAGAGGCTACGGCAATGATCGGGGAAAAGTCCTTTTCAGGGTTGTAGGTGAGCTTTTTGTACAACCATTGGTTAACAGTTAAAGCCGGTGTTGGCGCGAGTAAAAGAGTGTAGCCATCGGGCTGGGCTCTGGCCACTAGCGTCGCGCCAATCGCACTTGCCGCACCGGCTTTGTTTTCAACCACGACCGATACGCCTATGTTTTTGCTCAAGATTGGGGCTAAGAGGCGGGCGATTAAATCGGCGTTGCCGCCAGGCGCGGTCGGGGCGATTAACGTAATGGGTCGATTTGGGTAGGCATCGGTTTGTGCGTGTACCGCACTTGCCCCAATCAAAAATGCTGTAGAAAAAAGCGTTAATAAACGCAGGTGCGGCGATGAACGCAACAACTTGAACATGATGTACTCCTAAAAGTAGTGGAAAAATCAGACGGTATCGAAGCGATTTGCTTGCGCTTTGAACACCCTTAGTTTTCCCAGCATTCATCCTGCTGTCTTGAGGCAAACGTCCCGTTTATCGTAATCGGGACACGATCAGGACATCCTGGCCGCGTTTACGTTTACTTCGCGCGATCCCACGGCGCGATCCATTCCTTGCTGCCTAGGCCGTTTGTTTTGCTCGCGGATTCAGCTAGTTTTACTCTGTGCGCTTGCACCCAGTTTGCTGCTTGCACACGGTTGGCAGCGCCAATCTTGCCGTAGATCGTCGATAAATGATTGCGCACGGTTTTTTCACTCATGCATAAGCGCTGCGCCATCAACGGGGTGTCTAAGCCTTGCGCCAACAGCTGCAACACCGCGTGCTCCCGCGCGGTAAGGTCTGCGATGGGATCGAGACATATTTTTTCATCGGCTCTAGTGAGGCTGGAGAGTTCGGCAGCCATTTTTTGCCAAGCGGGCTCCTCGGGCTGCAACAAATGATTGCGACTATCAAGCGGTACGAAGCGTGCCCCCGGAATACTGGCAGCAAGCAAGCGCCCTTCTTCAAACGGCACGCGCAAATCGCCCCGGGCGTGTAGCACGAGGGTCGGGCACAGCACCAGCGGAGCCGATTCGCGCAAATCGGCGCTGAACCACGCGCGCAGCTGGAGGGCAGCGTTGGTTGCCGAGGCTGCTTTAAACATCAGTTCATCAAACGACTGCAACTGGGCTGGCGTACCGTCAGGTAAAAATTGATAGGTAAAGAGCTGGCGGAAAGTGGGGTTATCCTGCCCCCAGCCTAACTCAACCAGTTTTAATAGCAATTCCGTTTCTTCGCGCTCTGCAGGCGTTACGCTGCGCACAAACCGACCGCGCAAGTAGGCGCCGATCAGCACCATATGGCTCACCTGCTTTGGATAGCGCGCGGCGTAAGTGACTGCGAGCGCGCCGCCGCCGGTCATGCCTAGCAATGCAAACTTCGCAACCCCACTGGCTGCAATGACCGACTCGAAGTCTTCGCAATACCGCTCAAAGGAAAACTCTTTGCAATCACGATCTGAAAGACCCGTGCCGCGCATATCGTAGCGAATGAGGGTGTGGCGCTCGCTTAACAATTCGAGCAATGGCCGCCGAACTAGACAATCCCACTCACTTTCGAGATGGGAAAACGAGTGACCAGCCATGACCAAGGGCGTACCCTGACCGCAAACCGCATACGCGATTCGAGTGCCATCCTTACCCGTACAAAATCGAATTTGCTGGCTACGGTTAGACATACCCTATTGTGGCAGCCAACGATGCACGGTGCAAGGTGGTTGCTACCGCGCCGGTTTCAGTTTGAAATTCTCGCTGTGAACCGCATTCAAACCCCAATGGCGTTTCCTCCGTACAATCGTGTTCTATGCCAAATTCCCGCTCTGTGATTGTCGAAATGCGCCAGCGTCCAGTCACTGGTGTGGCCTCGCGCTGGGCAACGCACCAATGGGCGATTGCCAGCGTACGCGAAGCGGCGCCAGACTTAGAACAGGCCGCTGATACGTTGGTGGACACCGACGCTGTTGCCGTGGCTGGGCTCAATGTGGAGCTCCATAAAAGCGAAGGCGAAGGCTATTGGCTAAACCTAAACTCGCCTGCACCGTGCGTGTTTGTGATGTGGCGGCAAGAGTCTGGCGAAATGCCCGTGCCCTGGGTGGCCACAGTGAGTTACAACGAAGCGGGGCGCATGTTGGATGCCGGCGAGAAGGTTGAAAATTTGCCAATGAGCGAGCCCATGCGTGCCTGGCTCCAGGAATTTACCGATGCCCACTACGTGCCAGAAGTGCGCAAAAAAGTAAAGCGCAACGATCCGTTTAAAGACGGTGCATTTCGTCGTGAGGTGAAAACGTGAGCGAAGCGTTCTTATCTCGTTGGTCGCGGCTTAAAAAAACGGGTGAAGACGTTGCAATGCCGCCTTCCGCGGTTGTAACGCCGGTGGCGGCAGAAATAAGCCCAATACCTGCCGCGCAAAATGAGCCTGTTTTAGAAGATATCTCCCAAAATTTACCCCCGATTGCGTCGCTCACCAACGACAGCGATTTCGCCGCCTTCATGCAACCAAAAGTGCCAGAAGCCCTGAAGCGGCAGGCGCTAAAAAAGCTGTTTACCAATCCACAGTTCAATGTAATGGATGGTTTAGACGTCTACATTGACGACTACTCGGTGTCCGTGCCGATTCCCGATGATTGGTACAAAGATATTCCGAGTTGGCAAGCCATGTTGAATCCGAAACCGCCGATGGTTGTCACCGATGGGGGCTATGCGGTGGAAGCCGATTCCACAGAGGGGATCGCTACGTTGAAGGCGCGCGAGGAGGCAGCTTCCGGTGTGCCTGAAAACGTAGAGGCGTTGGTAGCCGAGCCAGCCGTTCCTCAGAACCTCGCACTTGGCGCGGGTGACGCAGAGCCGCTTTCCCTCCGACTGCCAGAGCTTTCGAAGGAAGGTGGGCGACTTGGCGCAGAGGTCAGTGCTCCCGATGAACATGCACCGCTAGACCAAAGTCAATTGCCAGAATACCCTTCGCAGAAAAATAACTAAATGACACGCCGCCTTCACCTTTGCAGTTGCAATGCCACGATGTCTATCGAGACGAGCGAACTTTACGCTGCGTTAGGCACAAACGCCCAAGATCAACCGGCGCTTAAGCGCCAGATGTGTCAGCGCGAACTATCTAGTTTTAATGAAGATTTAATCGGCGACGCGGTGGTGGCGTGTACCCAAGAAGCAAAATTATTGGGCGAAGTGGGGGGTGAGAAAGCCACTGTTTCCACGATGCGATTTGTGAATATTCGCGAGACCGCAGGCTGGGGCAAAGAGGGTAAATTGGCCACGCCAAAAATGGCTGCGCTGCTCGCGCAAGCCATGCTGCCCGATCCGGAGCCCACTACGCAAGTCACCTACAAAAGCAAAGGCGAAACGCTCATCGTTGGTAACGCAGGCGATGCATTGGCGATGGCAAAGTGGTTACAGCCGCACGTGAATTGTTCGGTGTTGTTAACCGATACAACCGGCGCGGACTTAACAAGTACCGCCCGCGAATTCGCCATCATTTCAGGCGCGAACGTGCAAGCCAAAGGCTGGCTCGGGGCGTTTGAGGTGAGCTGGACGCAAGCCAACCCGATTGATTTAGATGCGTGTGTGCGCTGCGGGGCGTGCGTAAAAGCCTGCCCGGAAAACGCGATTTCCGAGGCGTTTCAAATCAATATGGATGCCTGCAAATCCCACCGCAGTTGTGTGGCCGCGTGCGACACCACCGGCGCGATCTCGTTCGACCGAAAAGAGGCCACGCGCAACGCAAAGTTTGACGTGATTGTGGATTTGGGCGCACAACCGCTATTCGCGCACCATCAGCCCCCGCAAGGTTATTTGCGGGTCTCGGCGAATGATCCGACAGAGCAAATGAAAGCGCTGGCGGAAGTGGTGGGTTTGATTGGCGAATTCGAAAAGCCGAAGTTTTTCAATTACAAAGCCAATGTATGCGCCCATAGCCGCAACAAAAAAACCGGCTGCACGCAGTGTATTGATGTGTGCTCCACCAAAGCGATCAAAAGCGCGGGCGAAAAAATCGAAGTGACCGCCCAGCTTTGTATGGGCTGCGGCGCATGCTCCACCGTGTGCCCTTCGGGCGCGCTCACCTACGTCTATCCACGGGTATCGGACATGGGCGCACGGGTCAAAGCCGCGCTGAACGCGTACACCAAAGCCGGTGGCAAAGACGCAGCGCTCTTGCTCTACGATGCGCAAAGTGGCACTAAGGCGATTGCCGCGCTCGCCCGAACTGGCGGCGGTTTACCGGCGCGGGTCATACCGCTTGAAGTGCATCATCCGGCGAGCGTAGGCATGGATGTGTGGCTCGGTGCGATTGGGTATGGCGCAAGTGAAGTGCTCGTACACATGGATGAATCAATTGCACCCGAATACGCCATGCAAGTGGCCGCGCAAATGAAAGTGGCCGATACGATTTTGAATGGGCTCGGTTATCAAGGCGAGCACTTCGCGTTAGTGCGCGATTTGGCAACCGTTTGGCCCCGACAAGCCGCGTTAGGCGTGCGCATTAACGCGACGTTTAATTTGACCAACGATAAACGCACCACGCTCGATATGGTGTTCGATCATCTCGCCCAACATGCGCCGGTACCTGCAGCGCAGATTGCTCTGCCCCTCGGTGCAGCCTATGGCGCGATTGCGGTGAACATCGATAAATGCACGATGTGTTTGAGTTGTGTGGGCGCCTGCCCCGAAGGCGCGATTAACGACAACCCCGAAGCACCTCAGCTGCGCTTCATCGAGCGCAAATGTGTGCAATGCGGCTTGTGTGTAAAAACCTGCCCCGAAACCGCCATTGCGCTCGTGCCCCGCCTGAATCTGCACGAGAGCGCAAAAAAGCCGCAGCTCATCAACGAAGCCAAGCTTTTCAACTGCACAAAATGCGGCAAAGCAATGGGCTCAGAGCGCATGATTCAAAACATGATTGCGAAACTCTCTGGGCACAGCATGTTCGCCAGCGACGATCAAAAGGCCCGGCTCTCAATGTGCGGCGATTGCCGCGTGGTGGATTTGTATACCGACGAAAAGCCGATTGATATTCGGGATGTGAAGTAGGGTAGCAACAGGGAAAATCTGCGGCGTAAAAACGGCGGATTTTTAGGAGATAAATTGCAAAAACTGCCGTTTTTACGCCGCAGGTTTTTAAGATTTTTTCTTAGCACTGTCTAGCAGTTGCCCAACGCTTCCGCTCCACATCTCAAAAAAACCTTCTTTGGCGCTGGCTTGCAGCCAGGTATCAAATCGGGTGGCTGCGAACTGGGGTGCGTCTACCGCTAACTGCTCAAACGCAATGCCTAAATACAGCGTGTTTTTGCTCGTGTCACCCGCTTGCTTCTGGCTCTGGAGTTTACGAAACATGGCTTGGGTTTGAGCAAGCTCGGTTTGTGCTTCAGGAGGTAAGGCGTAAATGAGCCAGCGGCGCGTGGCGCTGGCTTCGGGCAGGCGATACCGGCTGGGCTCGTTTGCTACCGCGCGCAGCACGATTTTTTTGTCAATGGGGGTGTACGTCCCCACTTTGTCCGGTGCTATTTTGATTTGTAGCATCGGGGCAGCGCTTGGAGGTGGGCTCATCTTAGCGTCGATTTGTACCGCCAACATAAACTCGGCAGGATTACTGTCTAGAAGCTGAGATTGCAGCGAATACAGCTTCGGGAGGGAGCGCAGCGGAATGCCGGTACAGGAAACGAGCGCAACGCTCAGCAGCAGAAGCGCAAAAATATGCGGCAAGGATTTCATTGGTCAATCGTCCCAGGAAAGGTTTTTTTAAGTGATAGCGCTGCGAAGTAGATTGCCACGCGCGGGCAAAGTTCCGCAACGTTCGTTCAAGCTTAGGTGACCCCCATCGCTATCGCGCTGGTGTTAATCGGCGCGCTTTGCCATGCTGGGTGGAATTTGATCGCCAAAAAAACCAATGGCGATGCCCGCTTTAGTTTTTTTGGTAGCGTGTGGATGCTCATCATTTGGACACCACTCGCGCTTTGGCTGAGCTGGGGTGTGGTGCCAACGTGGGGCGTGAGCGAGTGGCTTTTCATTGCGGGTTGCGGCATTTTGAAGTGGGTGTACACCATTGTGTTGCTCAAAAGCTATCGGGTGAGTGATTTGACGGTGGTGTATCCCGTTGCCCGCGGCAGCGGCCCGTTGCTTTCTTCCGCCATCGCCGTGGTGGTGTTCGGCGAGGCGGCCTCGAAGCAGGGCGTGTTCGGCATTTTGAGCGTGGTGCTCGGGGTATTCCTTATTGCAGGCGGGCCGGGTATGTTTAGCGCGGCGAAATCGGCAGAACGTCGCGCGCGGGTGTTCGCGGGCGTGCGCTGGGGGGCGTTTACGGGTGTGCTAATTGCTTGCTACACCATTGCTGATGCCTACGTTGTGAAAGTGGTGGGCATTTCTCCCATTTTGTTGGACTATTGGGCTAATGTGGCGCGGTTGCCAGTCTCGATCATCCCCGTATTGCGCGATATTCCCGAAGCCAAACGCTTGTGGGCGTTGCAGTGGAAAAGCGCGGCTATCATGGCTGTGATCGCGCCTGCGGGATATGTGTGCGTGCTCTACGCAATGACCCTCGCGCCCGTGAGCCATGTCGCGCCGGCGCGGGAAGTTAGCATGCTCTTTGCGGCTATTTTGGGCGGTAAGTTGCTGGGCGAAGATGAACGTTTTTGGCGTTTGATCGGCGCTGCGCTTGTTGCAATCGGCGTTGTGGTGTTGGCGTGGAAAATCTGAACGAAACTACCCGCGTTCGCAGACGTAAAAATGATGTGTTTTCGGAGAGATAAGTTAAAAAGCGGGCGCTTTTTACGCCGCGGG
>JANMDS010000536.1:0-1514 GCA_031376405.1 Betaproteobacteria bacterium | reverse complement strand
CGCCGAGCCATATGGTAAATGGGCCGGTGTACTCGGAGCTCGTGCGCATGGGGTTTCGCCGAAGTGGCGCGTTCGTGTACCGCCCGCATTGCGATGGCTGCAATGCGTGCACGCCGGTGCGCTTGCCGGTCGGGCAGTTTGAGCCGACCCGCACCCAACGCAAAACGCTCAAGCGCCACGCACCGATGGCCGTGGCTTCACTGCCGATGACGTTTCGCCATGAGCACTACATGCTGTACTTGGCCTACCAAAAGCACCGCCACCCCGGCGGCGGGATGGACCACGACAGCCACGAGCAGTATCGGCATTTCTTACTCCATAGCGGCGTGGATACGGAGCTCATTGAGTTCCGTGAAGACGGGCAGCTGCGCATGGTGAGCATCATTGATCGGCTGCGAGATGGGTTGTCGTCGGTCTATACGTTTTACGATCCAACGATAGAGGGCACGAGCTATGGCACGTACAACATCCTCTGGCAAATCGAAGCCGCCAAACGATTGCAGTTGCCTTACGTGTACCTAGGATATTGGATTGAAAGCAGTCCGAAGATGGCTTACAAACTCAATTTTCGTCCGATTGAGGCGTTGATCGACGGGCAGTGGGGCGCGTTACGGTAAAACCAAAACTAGGTTGTTGTACGTATATCCCTTGCAGACAGTTTCTCTGCAATTCAAGGAGACACGAACATGGCAACACCTGGTTTTACGTCAACACGCGCGCGCAGCGCTCTTGCGTGCGCAATCGCAACATTATCAATTACCGCTGCGCTGGCTTCCAGCCACCGCGAAGCGCCGAACATCACTCAAACCCCTAAGGTAGACAACACCGATACGTATGCATTTCGCAGCTATGAGTCAGGACGCGAAGGCTATGTGGTGGTGCTCGCTAACTACATCCCGCTGCAAGACGCCTACGGTGGCCCAAACTATTTTGCGATGGATCCCGATGCGCTTTACGAGATTCATATCGACAACAATGGTGATGCGAAAGAAGATTTAACTTTTTCTTTCAAATTTACCAACACCATTCGCGGCACCGCATTAAATATCGGCGGCAAAATGGTGCCGATTCCCCTAGTCAATTCTGGTTCGCTCACGACCGGAAGCCAGCCGCAGTTAAATTTTCTACAAACATACACAGTAGATTTAATCAAAGGCGCTCGTCGCTCAGGCACCAAGGCTAGCGTGGGTAATCTGTTAGGCGGGACTGCATTTGAAAAACCAATGGATAACATTGGTAATAAGTCCATTCCAAACTACTCGTCCTATGCAAGCATGCACATTCGCGGCATTGATATTCCAGGTTGCACGCCTCCCGCAGGCACCTTTCCGCGCGTATTCGTAGGCCAACGCAAAGAAGGTTTTGGTGTGAATCTTGGCGAAATTTTCGACTTGGTAAACATCCCAACTGCAAAAGTGATCGGTTCACGCTCTGGTTCGTTCAACGCCACGGCGAATAAAAACGTAACCACAATCGCCATTGAGCTGCCAATTTCTTGTATTACTACCGCAACG
>JANMDS010000464.1:0-2378 GCA_031376405.1 Betaproteobacteria bacterium | reverse complement strand
GCTCGACATGGGTTTCATTCACGACATCAAAAAGATTTTGGCGATTATGCCGCCGAAGCGCCAAAACTTGCTATTTAGCGCAACCTTTTCTGAGGAAATTAAAGCCCTGGCGGATCGTTTGTTAAATGCGCCTACGCTCATCGAAGTGGCCCGGCGTAACTCGACTATTGAGGTAGTGGAGCAATCCATCGTGAAGGCTGAGAAAAGCCAAAAATCGAAACTTTTGCAACGCTTGGTTGCAGAGCGCAAATGGCAGCAAGTGCTGGTATTTACGCGTACAAAACACGGCGCAAATCGTTTGGCTGAGCAATTGACGAAAGCAAATATTCCCGCGCTCGCCATCCACGGCAACAAGAGCCAAGGCGCGCGCACCCGGGCTTTGGCTGAATTTAAAAGCGGCACGCTGCAAGTGCTCGTGGCTACCGACATTGCCGCGCGCGGCATTGATATCGATCAGCTGCCGCAAGTGGTGAACTACGAGCTTCCCAACGTGCCAGAAGATTACGTACACCGTATTGGCCGCACGGGGCGCGCAGGCGCAACCGGCATGGCACTTTCCTTGGTGTCGCGCGATGAAATGCCTTTCCTCAAAGACATCGAGCGGCTCATCAAACAGCAAATCCCGGTAATCGAAATTGAAGGCTTTAAAGTGGGCGAACGTGAAGCCGGCTTAGACGATGATGACCGCCCACCACTGCCACCCGGCCGCGGTCGCCGCAGCAGCAGCAGCCCCAACGCGCACCAACAAAAGCGCAGCGAAAACACCCGCAATGCCAACCAACAACGCAACACGCGCATTGCGTCGGCAACCGCAGCAGTAACCTCCGGCACCGCCAACACGGGCCGCCCTGCGCCGCGCACGCCTGCAGACTATAACGTGGGCAACCGCAACACGTCTCGCGGGCGCACACGCTAGTTTTTTTCGTCAAAACCTGCGGCGTAAAAATGCCGTTTTCTGGCAGATATCTCCTGGAAAACGGCACTTTTACGCCGCAGGTTTTTTGAGGACCTTTATGCAATCCGAGGGGTTTGCAAAGGGCGCTCCGAGCAAAAAACAAACGCCGCGAACTCTCGCGGCGTTTGTTTGTGGTGTGAAGGAAGAACGGTGTTACTGCGTAATAATCATCACGTTGAAACTCCGGCTAACAGGAAATGTCGATTCTCCATTTCGGATATACCAGTGACCCGTTGAGGCAGAAGTCGAGTTACACCCACCAACATAGTACTGAGCCGATGGCACATCGGTTGCTGACGGAAACACGTCACCGCCGACGGAATTGCGGCGGGGTGTAATAAAAATAAGCGCATTCGGATTGTTGTCTAGTGACGCGTGTTTCATAATTGAATACGTAGTAGCACAAATCGTACTTACACTCGTAGTGTGAATAAACGCCGCTTGCGTCGTGCTGTTGACTGCGCTAGAGCCTGCGATGGCGAATCTGCCGCTTACAATTCTAAGTGCGTTACCAGCTTGAGCCGAATTCACTCTAAGTGCCGAACCGGTGGTTGACTGAGCATAAATCGCGTTACCCGTACCGGATTGATTTACCCCAAGGATGTCTCCGATACCGCTACCGTTGAAGTCAAGCTGTTGGTCGCCAACATCCACTGCATCCATGTTTTGATAATAGCCATTTACATCAACAATGATGTCGAGCGTGGCCCCGCCGCCCACAAAAATATCAAAATTACCACTGTCAGCTGTTTTAATGTTCGCTGAGGTCATGAACCAATTCATGGGGCCGGAGTGAAAGCCCACCATCGAACCGGCGGTGCTCGCGCCCACCGGCATCATCGCGATGACGGAACCTAACGCGGTGTTGCCGTTGTAAGCATGGAAGGAAATTGATAGCCCGGTGAGCCCGTTGGCAGGTATCCCGCAAACACCTGAGGCATTGATCGTTCGGGTCACGCCGGTTGCAATCGGCCCACCTGTGATCGGTGCGCCATTGCCACGGGTGTCGACCAGACGACACGCCGCAAGCGGGCGAAAAACGGCTACCGGATCAGTAGCCGCTTTTGCCTTATCCCCCACGACACTCACTTTTTCAGTTGCAGTGGCGCGAAAGCCTGTGTGGTTAGGCGCCCAATTTTGCATGACGATGGATACGTCTCGCACACCACTAAACGCGTAGCCCATCGGGGTATCCGTGTCCGGTGCGTTCACGCGCACCGTAGAGGTCTGCATCGTTGCGTTCGAAATTGATGCCACGCAACCGAGCGCGCAAAGTGCAATTGCTTTGAATGCGTTACTCAACATAATGTGTTCTCCAGGGTTTGAAAAATGGTGTGATTGCTATATCGCTAGCGAGTTTGCTCCCAATGCGTTTAAAACACATCCCCCATTTAGGGGACAGGGTTTGCAAAAGTTCAAAACC
>JANMDS010000287.1:0-2961 GCA_031376405.1 Betaproteobacteria bacterium | reverse complement strand
GTCGAAAAGCTTAAAGATCAACCGGGGTGGGCCGCACATTTCCTGCCCAATGGCCGAGCGCCGAAAGCAGGTGAGCGCTTCGTGAGCGCCGATAAAGTACGCACGCTTGAGCTCATTGCCGCAACGAAGGGTGAGGCGTTTTACAAAGGCGAATTGGCGGCGAAAATGGCCGCCCACGCAAAGGCAAACGGCGGCGCGATGACCGAGGCCGATCTCGGTGCGCACGCATGCGATTGGGTGGGCACAATTTCGCAGTCGTATCGCGGCTATGAACTGCACGAAATACCACCGAACGGGCAGGGTATTGCCGCGTTGGTTGGCGCAGGGGTGTTGGAACACTTCGATCTTTCCAACGTGAAAGTCGATAGCGTTGAGTTCTGGCATTTGCAAATGGAAGCGATGCGCTTAGGCTTCACCGATGCCTACGAAATGGTGGCAGATAATCAATACCTGCGGCGTAAATCGAGCCATTATTTAGATTTATCTCGTTTAAAAACGCTTGCGGGCGGCATTTCGCGCGAAAAGGCGGGCAGCTACACAGGCTGCGTGCCTCCGCGCGGCGGCACGGTTTACCTCACCACCGCTGACGAAAGTGGGATGATGGTGAGCTTCATTCAATCAAACTACATGGGCTTCGGCTCGGGCATCGTCGTGCCAGGCACCGGTATTTCCATGCAAAACCGGGGCGCTGGATTCACGCTCAAAAAAGACCACCCGAATGAAGTAGGCGGTGGCAAACGCCCCCGCCACACGATTATTCCTGCGTTCATCACCAAAGATGGCAAGCCGCAATGCAGCTTCGGCGTGATGGGCGGGGTGATGCAGCCGCAAGGCCATTTGCAAATGCTCGTACGCATGATTGACTACCAACAAAATCCGCAAACTGCGCTCGACGCGCCGCGCTTTTGCATTCAAGAAGATGGCACGGTGAAACTAGAGAGTCAATTTTCGCCGGAAGTTTTTGACGCGCTGAAAGCAATGGGCCACCCCGTGGTGCGAAGCGAGCCGCACGCGCTGGACTACGGCGCTGGGCAAATCATTTGGAAGCTCGATGGCGGCGGATATGTGGCTGGGTCGGATATGCGGCGGGACGGTCACGCGGCGGGGGTTTAACCTCGCTAAAGATGAAAACTAAGCCGTGCGCACTTTGCAAAAACGAAGTTCGCGTGGCTTACCGCGTGCAGATCAAAGAAGGCAAAACGTGGATGTTCGTGTGCGCCGTTTGTATTGAAGAAGCCAAGCGCGCGCCCGCGTATCGCTACGGTGGCACTTGGAACGGCGCGCGCCACTAGTTACGCAGTAGTAATTACTTAGCAGGCGCGCTTTGCACCGAAATCGGCGGCGTAGGCGTTGGCAACTGTGAAGCAGGCTGCGGCGGGACTGCAACCGCAGGCGCGGCGGGCGCGGGCGCAACAGGAGCGGCCGCAGCAGGCACCGCAGCAGGCAACATCGGCGCTTCCAGCGATTTCACTTTCGTTACGTAGTAGCGCGTCTCGCCAAAGCAGCTTGTTGGTAAGCCCACTTTTTCTTCGTAGTAAAGCGCAACCCGCTTGCCTACGTTGGTGTTGATATCTTCAGCGATTTTATCGTCCCACACAGTGAACAAAAATTTCTCTGCCACCGAGCCTGGCAACGACACCATCGAGAGCTCGCCCTCCCACGTTTTACAAATGAAGCCTTTTTTGGAAAGCTTTTGCACGAAACCCGCACGCTCGCCTTCGCTATACGCCCACTTCCAAACAAAAAAGCCGTAGCCCACTGCGAGCAGAAGTGGCACGAGTAGTAGGAGAAAAATTAAGCCGCGTTGTGGTTTCATAAGCATCATCTTTTTTAAGCTTGCCGATACAAAATAAGGAGTGCGCATTATGGCGCAGAGGTTTGGTATTCGCTGGGGCCACAATACCTGCGGCGCAAAAACACCGAAACACGGAGATTATCTCCTTAAAAAATGACTTTTTGAGGCTACACCACCGGCTTGGTCGCGTCCACACTGGAGCGCGAGGCCATCTGGGCGACGTAGCGCGCTAAATTCGGATGCGCGCCTTTCCAATCAATTTCTGGGAAGCGCGCGCTCAAATATTGCAACGCGCAAATGAGCGCCGCATCGCCCAGGGTGAACGCGGTGCCAACGCAAACTGTTTTGTCGCCCAACTCTTTCGCAGCAAATTGCAAAGCGAGATCAATTTTGCTCAACTGCCGCGCGATGAAAGATGCGCCTTCTGCTGTTTGCTCTTTGCGCATTTTTTCCATGCGGGCGGAGACGGCCGCGTCGCAAATACCATCGCCTAAGGCTTCCCAGCGTTTAGTCGCGATACGCGCGGAAAATTCGCTCGGGATGAGTGTGGCCGATTTCGCAGCGAACACTTCTACGATCACCGTTGAATCAAACACGCAGCTCCCGTCGTCCATGATAAGCGCAGGCACTTTGCCCAGCGGATTGTGCAGGTTCACGATGCTGGCTGGGTCCATCGGCGCGTCGGCTAATAATTCCACATCAAGCCCCGCCTCCAATGCGATGATGCGGCATTTGCGGGCGAAAGGGCTTAGGGCGGCGTGGATAAGTTTCATGTTGGGAGCCGTTGAGAGATTCACTAAAATGTAGATTATGGATGAATTGCTCGCATTAAGCCCGCTCGATGGGCGCTATCGGCGCAAGGTAGAAAGCCTTGCCCCGTTTTTTTCTGAATATGGCTTGATTCGCTTTCGCGCACTCGTTGAGGTGGCGTGGTTAAAAGCCTTGGCTGATGAACCCGCCATTGCCGAAGTGGCGAGCCTTTCTCCTGCGGCCCGCGCGCATCTCGATGGGTTGATCGAACAATTTGATCTGGCCGCCGCGCAGAACATCAAAGCACGGGAAGCGAAAACCAACCACGATGTGAAAGCGCTGGAATATTGGCTGAAAGATGCCTGCGCCGCGCAGCCGGAGTTGGCGAAAATTACCGAGTTCATTCACTTCGCCTG
>JANMDS010000286.1:0-5969 GCA_031376405.1 Betaproteobacteria bacterium | reverse complement strand
GCCCGCCGCTAACTCCAAACGCAACACATTGAACGGAGACAATGTGTTGTATGAGCAATCACCTAACACTCGAAGAACGTGCAATTATCAGAGCAAAGATCGACTGTGGCTGCACGGTACGCGAAATTTCGCGTACCGTGCAGCGCGCAGCGTCCACCATTCAGCGCGAACTTCGCCGCAACGGCTGCGACTACCGCGCGGCGAGCGCTGTTAAGCCTGAGCGCGCCAAGCGGGGCCGTCCTAGGAAAGGCTATGATTTAGCCGCTGCGCACAAACGCGCGCGCACCAAAGCGGCCAAACCGCGCGTGGCCAGAAAGCTTCGCATAGGCAATCCTAGCTGCCTGCTGTGGCAAGCGCTCTATGCGCTACTCAAAGCCAAACATTCGCCCCAGTGCGCTTGCGGCATACTGAAACAGATGTACCCCCATAGCCCTGAACTACACCTGGTGCACGAGAGCTTTTACTCAGCGTTCTACCTTATGCCCAAAGGCGAGCTGCGTAGCGAAATCGTAGCGCTGCTGCGCCGTGAGCGGGCCCACCGTAAGCCCCACGGGGTGGGTCAATCAAGGCGCGGGCGCATCATCGATTTAGTGCCCATTAGCGAGCGCCCCAGCGAGGTTGCCGAAAGGGTCATCCCCGGGCACTGGGAAGGAGATCTCATCAAGGGCAGTTTTGGTAGAAGCGCCATTGGCAGTGCGGTGGAGCGCACCACACTATTTACCGTGTTGGCTAAGATGCCCAGTGCGTGTTCGCTCGATTGCGTACAGGCCTTCGCCGCAGTGCTCAACCGTATTGATGCCCAAAAGCGGCTATCTTTTACCTACGACCGAGGCAAGGAGATGGCCGCACACGCCAGACTTACCGAGCTGACAACGATGAAGGTGTACTTCGCTGACCCACACAGCCCTTGGCAGCGCGGGATCAATGAAAATACCAACGGTTTGCTACGCCAGTATTTCCCAAAGAAAACCGATCTGTCGGTTTACAGCCAAGATGCGCTCGATGCCGTAGCGTGGCAATTGAACACGCGCCCGAGGAAGAGCTTGGGATGGAGGTGCCCGGCGCAGCTAATGTTTCCCGAGTTTGACTTCAAGGCGCATTTCCTGCATACCTTTGGTGATCTGACTAAACTTCAACCCCACTATCCCCGTTGCGTTTGGAGTTGGAATGTGCCCCGCATTTTTGGGGAGATATCTCCTGGAAAATGCTGTTTTTACGCCGCAGGTTTTTACGGTAGAAGCCGATTAAACTCCGCGCATGCCTCTGACTATTGCTCTACCCGCCCTCATGGGCCATCTGCGCGACCCGCAAGCTTACGCGCGCGCGCTGGATTACTTTGCCGCGCGGGGCGATCGGGTGTTGCTCGACCCAAACGCGTTGAACAAACACGGCTATTTTTCAGCACCGGATGCAGAGCGGCTCGCTACGTTTCACGCGATGTTGCGGGAGCGCCCCGATGTGGTGATGCCGCTGCGTGCGGGCTATGGCATTACACGGCTATTGCCTGATTTTGATTGGGAGCTCGTGAAATCGTGCGGCGCGAAGTTCGTCGGCTTTTCCGACTTCACAGGCTTCAATCTCGCCGCGCTTTCGCAAGGCATCGTCACCTATTCTGGGCCGCTTTCCGTGGTGGAGTTTGGTTCGAACGAAATTGACCCATTTATGGAGCGTGAGTGTTGGAGCACGCTCGCTTCCGGGCGCTGCGAAATCACCGTTCAATACGCTTCCGAAAGCACGGCAATGGCGCCTCAGGAGCAAATAGGCATGTTGTGGGGTACGAACTTATCGATGATTGCGCATTTGGTCGGTACGCCATATTTCCCCGAGGTACGCAATGGCATTTTGCTCGTTGAGGATATTGGTGAAGAACCTTACGCCATTGAGCGTGCGCTGATGCAGTTGTGGCACGCGGGCATTTTGCAGCAGCAAAACGCGATTATTTTTGGTGTTATCAATGGCTACGCGCCCGACGAGGCGGCTGCAAAAGCGTATTCGATAGATGAAGTGATTGCCGATTTGCGTCGGCGGGTGCATTGCCCGGTCGTGACTAATTTTCCGTTCGGGCATGTGTCCAAAAAAGCCACGCTTCCCATTGGCGGGCGGGCGCGGCTTGCAATTCACGACACCGGTTATACGCTCTCGGCTAGTGCCACTTAAGCCAACCGGCTTGCCAGGCGCCCACGATGAACAACCCGAAAGCGATGCGATACCAGGCGAATGGCTTTAACGAGTGGGTGGATACATAACGAAGCAACGCGCGGATCACAATGAGCGCCACGGCAAACGATACGCCGCCTCCGATTAAAAATATCGGCCAGTCTTCTGCGGAGAGGATTGCTCGGTTTTTGAACACCTCATAGAGCCCTGCCGCCGTTAAAGTGGGTACGCCTAAGAAAAACGAGAATTCTGTCGACGCTTTGCGCGAGAGCCCAAACAACATGCCGCCCACAATGGCCGAACCCGAGCGGGACATTCCGGGAAACAATGCGAACGCTTGCGCGAGGCCGCACTTCACAGCGTCCATCGTGGACATATCGTCCACGTACTTCACTCTCGGCTTCCGATCGGTGCGCTCGACGTAAAAAATGATGAGTGCACCGATGATGGAGGCAGCTGCCACACCGAGCGGGTTAAAAAGCACCGCTTTAATGTATTTACTTAATAAGAGCCCCAATATTGCCAGCGGAACAAACGCGGCGATGATGTTTAAGGCGAACTTATTCGCATTTACATCCCGCCCCAAGCCCATAACGACGCGGCTAAATTTCTTGCGGTATTCCCACACTACGGCCAACATCGCGCCCATTTGGATGGCGATGGCGAACACTTTTCCCTTATCGTCGTTGAAATTTAGAAATGACTCGGCAACGATCAAATGCCCAGTGGACGAAATAGGCAAAAACTCGGTAATCCCCTCGACGATACCGAGGATGATGGCGATAAATACTTGTTCCATAGTGAACTCCCCTAATAGAAAAGCCACCGATGAGGTGGCTTTTCTTTTTGTTAAAACCTGCTACGCAGTTTACGTCCTACTTCTTCAGAAGCATACCCATCGCTTGCGAAATCATATCGTTCGCGTTGTGCGGAACGTTGCCTTGCGGGGTCATTTGGTTGATGAGCTCAGGCAAGATGCTGGCTAAGCCGCTCGATACTTCATTGGCATTCATGCCATGCTGCGCGCCTAAATTGCCAAGTACGCCAGAGCCCAATACCGATTTCAATAAATCACCAGATACGCCCTGGTTTTGGCCTTGGCTGACCCATGAATCGGCCTGTTGCTGCATGCCGCCTTGCGAAAGCGTGCCGAGCAAGCCTTGCAAGCCGCCTTGTTGCTGCATAAGCTGAAACGCAATGTTTAAAAGCGGGTTTGCTCCCGCGCCAGCGCCGGGCGCCGCGCCTGGTGCGGCGCCAGCGCCGCCCATCATGTTGCCAATAACTGAACCAATCAAACCGTCAAGCATTCCCATAGTGTTCTCCAAAAAGTGGGGTTAAAAATAAGTGCAGAGAGCGTAGCACGACTATTGCGGTTTTGCCGCGTTGAGCCGACGAACTGTTTATAAGCTAGGCGCCGCAAACGCTACGCCCGAAAGCGCAGAAACGGCTTTGCTCACTCCATCGCGTAGGCCATCGCCGCCACGGGTATCCCGCCACACGCTGCCGTCGTAGCGAAAGTGCGCGCCGCCCGTGGCCGATGAAGCAAGCCAAATCTCTCGGTTCAGCGCGTGCCGATTGACGATGACTTTTCCATGCGCTAGATCAATCGTTAGGATGCCATCAGCGATTTCCCAGTCGCAATCGAGCTCGCTCGTATCCAACGCTTCTCCGATGTCGAAGAGTACGGCGTCCGCGCGGTGGATGAATTCAGTTTCCGTCATGTGTTAGCCTTCGATTGGTAAAGAATATTTTTGCTCTATATATAGATACATGATGATACGACTGATTTCTACTTTAGTTTTGTGCTTGATCGTTTCCGCGTGCGGCCAGAAGGGCCCGCTTGTTCCAGCGCCGAAATCTGCGTTGCCGATGATAAATGGGGCGACCAAATGAGCACCGAACGTTTTCCGCATCCCACTCTTTCCAGGCGGAACGGCGCGCTCGTCGTTGAAGAGGTTGCCTTAGCCTCGATCGTGGAGCGATTTGGCACACCCGCGTACGTGTATTCAAAACGCGCGATCGTGGAGGCTTATCAGTCCTACACCCGCGCGTTAGCGGCGATTCCGCATCAAATTTGTTATGCGCTCAAAGCCAACAGCAATTTGGGTGTGATCGATATTTTGGCCCGCGAAGGTGCGGGCTTCGATATTGTTTCGCAAGGCGAGCTCATGCGCGTGATTGCCGCCGGTGCCGATCCATCCAAGGTAATATTTTCCGGCGTAGCCAAAACGGCCAAGGAAATGGATTTCGCGTTGAAGCAAGGCATTGGTTGCTTCATTGTGGAATCTGAGCCTGAACTCGAACGGCTACAAATGGTGGCCAAATCCATCGGGCGGCGCGCACCGATTACGTTTCGCGTGAACCCCGATGTGGATGCAAAAACCCATCCGTACATTTCAACGGGCCTCAAAGGAAACAAGTTTGGCGTGGCCTACAACGATGCGCACCGACTCTATCTGCGCGCCGCGGCGATGCCTAACATCGAAATCATCGGTATTGAGTGCCACATTGGCTCGCAATTGATGGAGTTAAGCCCCTACGAAGAAGCGCTTGTGAAGCTTTTGGAGCTGACCGATTTGCTGGAAAAGCAAGGCGTGCATTTTGAACACATCGATTTAGGTGGTGGCTTGGGCATCAACTACGCCAACGACGATACGGTTGGTTTGCCCGCGTTCGCCGCGATGATCAGCAAGCACCTCGCGGGCCGCAAGCAAACGTTATTTCTAGAACCGGGCCGCTCCATCGTAGGGAACTCCGGGGTGCTTCTCACCAATGTGGAGTATGTAAAAACGGGCGAAGCGAAAAATTTCTGCATCGTTGACGCGGGTATGAATGATCTTTTGCGACCCTCGCTCTATGCGGCGCACCATGAAATCGTAAATGTGGTGGAACATCCGCACATAAGCGATGCAGTGTTTGATATCGTGGGTCCCGTGTGTGAAAGCACATGTTTCCTTGGCAAAGAGCGCGTGCTGCGCGTGCAAGAAGGCGATACGCTTGCAGTGCTTTCCGCAGGCGCGTATGGTTTTGTGATGGCCTCGAACTACAACACGCGCGTGAAACCGTGTGAAGTGATGATCGACGATAAACGCGCAACGGTGATTCGTGAGCGCGAGCAAATCGAATCACTTTTTTCAAACGAACATCGCATTCGCGATTAAAAAAGCGCGCGCACGTGAAGACGCGCGCGCGAAAATTGTTTTCAAAAAACAACACACTCTTTTTCGGAGCGTGCGCGCGCGCGTGTTTAATCTTGTTAAATAAAAAAATCAAGAATAAACTCCGCGCAACAGACTGCAATGTTGTATCCGCGATACGAGAGCGAAGTGGAGCGGAAGTAGTCTGGACAGTGTGCCTAGGTAACAACCTTTTTGGAGATGTACAAGATGGACGATATGATGACAATGACGCCGCCTGCAGCAGCAGCCCCGGCAAAGAAAGCTGCAAAGAAGAAGCCTGCAGCGAAGAAAGCAGCAGCTAAGAAGCCCGCAGCTAAAAAAGCCGCAGCTAAAAAGCCCGCCAAGAAAGCAGCCGCAAAAAAGCCCGCAGCGAAAAAGCCTGCAGCTAAAAAGGCCGCAAAAAAGGTAGCTAAGAAGCCCGCAGCGAAAAAAGCCGCAGCTAAAAAGCCCGCCGCCAAAAAAGCCGCAGCTAAAAAGCCTGCAGCTAAAAAGGTAGCTAAGAAGGCAGCTAAGAAGCCCGCAGCGAAAAAAGCTGTAGCTAAGAAGCCCGCCAAAAAAGCCGCAGCTAAAAAGCCTGCAGCAAAAAAAGCCGCTAAGAACAAGTAATTCGAAGCGACTTGGAGAGAAAAAGGC
>JANMDS010000404.1:0-5788 GCA_031376405.1 Betaproteobacteria bacterium | reverse complement strand
TAATGCTCTTCGGTTGGGGGCTTCCACTCCCGCGAAAGCTCTTTCTGCGTAGCGGGAAGCATAGAGGCAGTGGCATCCGCTTCGTAGAGCACTACTAGTTCGTTTTCTCGCGCAAACGAGACGAAGAAACGAAATAAGCGCGGCTCAATATCGGCCAACGCTTTGCCTACCACTACGCAGGGCACGCCGTTGCGCAGACCCGGCTGCACATGTTCGGAATATTGCAGCCGCTCATCCGCACCGAACATGCTCATCGCGCCACAGAGCCGATCCGCCCAATCGCTCGGGCGAAATACCTGCCCGCCCAAAGTGCGGCCAAGGATAACGAGATCAGAGGTGAGTTGCGGGTTGTGCATGCCGTGGATAGTGGCTTCTTTTTTTGATGTTCGCCCAACGCACGGGTGGCGCGAAAAGCAATCAAATAACTCTTATATAAGACTTGATTTTACCCTCCGTTTACCCCGCCCGCGGCGCCTTCTGGATGAAAGCCCGATTTCCGGTGTTAACATTTTGTTTTAGAGGCCACACGCCCGACTATGCCAATCCAGCACTATCTCCAATTTAGTGATTTTTCCCGCTCGCAGTACGACTACCTTTTCAAGCGCACCAAAATTATTAAAGACCGCTTCAAGCGCTACGAGCTCTACCACCCGCTGCGCGACCGTACGCTGGCGATGGTGTTCGAGAAAAACTCCACCCGCACGCGGGTATCGTTTGAAGCGGGCATGAACCAACTTGGTGGCTCGGCGATTTTTTTAACCACCAAAGATTCACAAATTTCCCGCGGCGAGCCGATTGAAGATTTGGCCCGCGTGATCTCGCGCATGGTCGATGTGGTGATGATCCGCACTTATGAGCAAACGATTATTGAAAAGTTCGCCGCCCACTCGCGTGTGCCCGTCATCAACGGCTTGACCAATGAGTATCACCCTTGCCAAGTATTCGCCGATATATACACCTTCATTGAGCAGCGCGGCACTATTGAAGGCAAAACCATCGCGTGGATTGGCGATGCGAACAATATGTGTTTTACGTGGATGCAAGCGGCGACAATTTTCAATTTCACCCTGCACGTTGCCGCGCCAAAAGGCTATGCAATATCAGAGGCACAAAAAGTAGCCGCGGGCAAACATTTACGCGTATTCGATAAGCCCATTGAAGCGGCAACAGGCGCGCATTTAATCAACACCGATGTGTGGACGAGCATGGGCTACGAAGCCGAATCCGAAGATCGGCTCAAAGCCTTCGAAGGCTTTTGCGTAGACGCCAAAATGATGAAAAACGCCGCCCCCGACGCGCTCTTCATGCACTGCCTTCCCGCGCACCGAGGCGAAGAAGTGAGCGCCGAAGTGATCGACGGCCCGCAAAGCGTGGTGTGGGATGAAGCCGAAAATCGGCTGCATGCGCAGAAGGCGTTACTGGAGTATTTGGTGATTGGGGAAGTGTTGTCGTAAGTGCACATATGATCGCCTTTCCCCCTGGGAGAGGGCTAGGGTGAGGGAAAGCCTGTTCGCTCGAGCGTTTGAACTTTGCGCTGCCACCATCACGCATCGACCGAATCCACCCCATCGCTATAGCCACCACCCTCTCCCCCGCCCCTCTCCCCCAGGGCGAGGGGAGAAAACCTTCAATACCTGCGGCGTGAAAACCGCCGTTTTTCAACTTTATCTCCCCAAATTTGCGATACTTCTGGCATCGTTAGATTGATGTTGCTGTGGGCGCGTAAGCCTACACTTTTTTCGGGGGAACATTCATGAAATTCACGCACGCTACGCTGGCCGCTTTCGCACTTTTGCTCACGCCGATTTCGTATAGCCAAACACCAAACTCCGAAACGGCAGACAAATCAAAAGCCGTGGGCGACGCGCTGCAAGATTTGGTGTACACGCCCGTAACGCCCTGCCGCTTGTTCGATTCCCGTGCGGGGCAGGCTTCTGCGCTGGGACAATTGGGCGGGGTGATGACCGCGCAATCGCGGCGCACGCTCAACGTAGGTGGGCAATGCGGGATTCCGGCTACGGGTGTGGCGAGCGTGTTCATCTCTTTCCATGCTTACAACAACGCACCCGCCACGTTGGGCATTATCAGCTTCATGAAACCGGGCGATGCGCTCACCGCAATGGCGGCGACGTGGACGGGTAGCAATTGGGCAACGGGAACGTTCATCGCAGGTACGAATGCGAGCGGCGCGTTTGATGTGTTTGTGGGCAATCCAACACCTTCGATGACTGCGGATATGGTGGTGGATGTGACGGGGTATTTCATGCCGCCTAATCGGGGTGGGAATGGGTTGCGGGTCTATTCGCTTGTTAATCGTGACGGGATGAGCTCAACGAACGTTGTAAACGGCAGCGTCACGAACCAGGTAGCAGTGGGAATTGTCGGCGCGACAATTTCTGGAGGCGGGGGATACATGGGTAACTTCAATTTGCAATATCCAAACTCACCCTTCTTGAACCAGGTCACCGCCGACTTTGGAACAGTTGGTGGCGGAAACAGCAACACCTCAGGTTACGTCGCCACTATCGGCGGCGGCGTATCAAATCGAAGCGATGGGTATGCGAGCTTTATTGGTGGGGGTTCTGAAAATCAAGCGACAGCGGATTTATCGACCATAGTTGGCGGAAGAGGAAATTTGGCAGCTGGGTCTCGTAGCTCAATAGGTGGCGGCGAGAATAACGTAACTTCCGCGGAAGCCGCAGTCGTTTCAGGGGGGGTATCAAATCGCGCAACCGGTTGGGCGAGCGGGGTATCGGGTGGAAACGGTAACAAAGCATCCGGCTTTTATTCTGGAGTGACTTTTGGTTCGCTTAACCGCGCCGAGGGACTATATTCTTCCGTCGTGGGTGGACTAGGTAACCATGCGAAAGGCGCATATGGTTTTGTTCTTGGACGTGTAAGCCTAGCGTCGGGAGACTTCAGTTTCGCAGGAGGGCATGGCGCTAAAACGCAATCAAAAGAACTTCCAATTATTCCCCATAACGGTGCTTTTTTGTGGTCTGACAGCATCGGCGAACTCACGACTGAATACTTTCATTCCACTACGAATAATCAATTCGCCGTCCGCTCCCGCGGGGGTGTGGCCTTCCGCGTCGCATCCACAGACAACGCAGACACCGGCGCAGGCTGCGCCCTCCCCGCTGGCGGCGCGGCATCATGGTCATGTTCCTCCGACCGCAATTTGAAAGAAGCGGTTAAATCCATTTCCCCACAAACCATGCTCAATAAAGTGCTCGCGCTGCCGGTTACGTCCTGGCAATTCATCGGTACGAACCGCCGTCACATCGGGCCGATGGCGCAGGATTTTCGCGCGGCGTTTGGCTTGGGGGCGGACGATAAGAACATCACGACTTCGGACGTGAGCGGCGTGGCGCTCGCAGCCATTCAAGGTTTGAACCAAAAATTGGAAGCTGAAAGAGCCAAAAACAAGGCGAAAGAGGCGGAAATTGCAGCGTTGAAGGCGGATTTGGCGTTGATTAAAAAGAAGCTGGGTTTGTAGCGTTTGTAGTTCGCGCTAACCGCCTCGGGCATCGCGTCCACCGCAGGATATCTTCTCACGCGTCATTCCGGCGAAGGCCGGAATCCCATTTTGTTTCGTAAAAACAGGCGCTTAAGGTTTGCGGTTACGAACGGAATTGGATCCCGGCCTGCGCCGGAAAGACGCAAATCTTGTTGTGCGGAGTGATCTCGTTACGATTGATCCGATTCTGCGCATGCATTGCGGTTTTAAGGGCGTAAAATGCGGCCCATGCAAGAAAATCAAGTAGTTACAAGCGATCTGCCGCTCCAAACGGCGCAACAGGCTCAGTTGGATTTGGCACCTTCCGATTACCTCACCCCAGCCCTCTCCCAGAGGGAGAGGGAGCAAGTTATTCGGGATTCGGCGGCTGACGTCGCCACGCAGGAGCCTACGGTTGCGCCCGCGCCGGTACGCTTCGTCGATCTCGGCCTCGCCGAGCCGATCATCCGCGCCGTGCTCGAAAAGGGCTATGAAGTGCCCACGCCGATTCAGGCGAAGGCGATTCCGATTGTGATGCAGGGGTTGGATGTGATGGGTGGGGCGCAAACGGGCACCGGTAAAACGGCGGCCTTTACGCTCCCGATTCTCCACCGGATTTTGCCCAAGGCGAGCTCATCGCCCTCGCCGGCCCGCCACCCTGTGCGCGCGCTCATCCTCTCGCCTACGCGCGAGTTGGCGATTCAAATTGAAGAGAACGTTGAAGCCTACTCCAAATACACGGGGTTGCGCTCTACGGTGGTGTTCGGCGGCGTAGATATCAAGGAACAAAAAGCGATTGTGCGCGCGGGCGTGGAGGTGTTAATCGCAACGCCTGGGCGTTTGCTCGACCATTTAGAGCAAAAAAATCTTTCGCTTAATCAAGTGGAAGTGTTGGTGCTTGATGAAGCGGATCGCATGTTGGACATGGGTTTCATTCCTGATATCAAGCGGATTTTGGCGTTGCTGCCAAAAGAGCGGCAGAGCTTATTATTTTCGGCGACGTTTAACAACGAGATCAAAAAACTCGCCGATGAAATGCTTAAAAAGCCGGTGCTCATCGAAGTGGCGAAGCGCAATACCGCTGCCGAAACGGTGGACCAATCTTGCTACAAAGTGCGCGAAGATGATAAGCGCAAGCTGCTCGCGCATTTAGTCCGCTCACAAAATTTAACCCAGGTGTTAGTGTTTTGTCGCCGTAAGATGGATGTGGGCCGTTTGGCCTCGGCATTGAGCCGCGATGGTTTCGCCACCGGCGCAATTCATGGGGACAAAACCCAAGATGCCCGCATCGAGGCGCTAGAAGATTTCAAAGCCGGAAAGATTACGATTTTGGTGGCAACCGACGTCGCGGCGCGCGGCATTGATATCGTTGAGCTACCGGTGGTAGTGAATTACGAGCTGCCATATGTGTCGGAAGATTACGTGCACCGCATCGGCCGTACAGGGCGGGCAGGCGCCTCGGGCCGGGCGATTTCGTTGGTGTCGCCGGAAGATGAAAAGCTCTTGGCGGATATTGAGAAACTTTTAAAGAAGCCCGTGCGCCGTGAAAATTTGCCAGACTTAACCGATGCGGGCACGCGCGCGCCACGCGAGAGCCGAGGCGGCGTGAGCGCTACGAGCGGCGGGCGTGGTGAACCACGCGGTGCGCGTCCACCGCGCGAGAGCGCGGAAGAGCGTTTCGAGCGCGAGCTGCAAAACTCGCGCCGCACGCGCGACGAAACTGCGTTTGATAACAATCCCGATCAAATTATCGTGCGCCGCCCCGGCGTGTTTGCAAGGCGGGCGAAAGAAGTACCGGCGCTGTTGAAGCCGAAGCTTATTGCCTCGGTTGTTACCGAGTAAAAAAACGCCTATTTTTCGGGAGATAAGTTCGAAAAATGGGCTGTTTTGCGCCGCAGGTAAGTTGTGATTTTTAGCGCCTTTACTTTAACCACGGTGCTTCCGGAATCGACGCGAACTGCGCATACCGCGCCTTCAGTAAATCCGCTACACCCCCACGGTTTTCCATGAGCGCTTTCATGCTGAAGTGAATGTGCCCGTTCACTTGCGGGTATTTGCGTAGGAGATCAACCTGATTTGCAATTTCATCTGCAGGCCACGCTTCACCGACGCGCGAGGTATAGATGCCAGGCCACATATGGCGGCCTTGTTTGTTTTGCGAAATCCAATATTGCAGCAAGGATTCGAAGGCTTGCTCTTTTTGCGCAATCGGCCAATAGAGTTGCGGCGCGCAGTAATCAAGCCAACCTTGTTCTAGCCATTTTTCTACATCGGCGAAGAGTTTGTCGT
>JANMDS010000361.1:0-9940 GCA_031376405.1 Betaproteobacteria bacterium | reverse complement strand
GGCAAGTGCTCTTACCGCAAGCGCTACGCGTCATCATCCCGCCGATGACCAATCAGTATTTAAATCTCACTAAAAATTCTTCGCTCGCCGTAGCCATTGGCTACCCCGATGTAGTCTCGATTGCAAATACGGCAATCAACCAAACGGGCCGGGCCGTAGAGTGCATCGCGCTCATCATGGCGGTGTACCTCACCACGTCGTTGACCACTTCATTATTTATGAATTGGTACAACAACAAGTCTGCCATTAAGGAGCGGTAAACCATGGCAAGCCCATCCACGAACACCGTCATTTTTCAATCGCTGCCTTCTCGGCCTGCGCCCGTACTTACCGAAGGCTTTGTACCCTGGGTTAAATCCAATTTGTTTGGCAATTGGCAGAGCACGCTTACCACCGCCCTCATCGGCGCGTTATTGCTCTACAACATCCCGCAGTTTCTGAATTGGGCTGTTTTCACCGCAACGACCTCAACCGACTCCGAGGCGTGCCGCGTAGCGGGCGTGGGCGCGTGTTGGGGTGTAGTGAAAGAGAAGTATCGCTTGATTATTTTCGGGCGCTATCCGTTCGAAGAGCAATGGCGTCCGCTCGTTGCGACGCTTCTGATGATCGGCCTCATCATCGCGAGCTGCACGCGCGCGCTATGGAGCAAGTGGCTCGTGCTTATGTGGGTGGCCGGTATCGCGCTCTATTTCGCACTGATGTACGGCAATGTGTTGGGCTTAACCCGCGTGCCGACCGACCGCTGGGGCGGCTTGCCACTTACCATTATGTTAGCCACGCTCTCCATTATGTTCGCCTTCCCGCTCGCAGTGTTGGTCGCGCTCGGGCGGCGTTCGCATTTGCCTGCAATTCGTAGCTTCTGTACGATTTACGTAGAGTTGATTCGCGGCGTACCGTTGATCTCGGTGCTTTTTATGGCCTCGTTTATGTTCCCACTTTTCATGCCCCAGGGTGTGACGATTGATGTGCTCGTGCGCGTGCTCGCAGGGATTACGTTTTTTGCCGCCGCTTATATGGCAGAAGTTGTGCGCGGTGGCTTGCAAGCGATACCGAAAGGTCAAGTTGAAGCCGCAGCCTCACTCGGATTGAGCTATTGGCAAACACAGAAGAAAATTGTGTTACCCCAAGCGCTGGCGATGGTTGTGCCCGGCATCATGAATAATTTCATCTCGATTTTTAAAGACACATCGCTCGTTACCATCGTGTCCCTCTACGAGCTCACCGGTTCGCTTGGCCTCGCACTCAACTCTGATGCCAATTGGCGCCCTTATAAGCTCGAGGGCTATCTTTTCATTACCGCCATTTACTTCTCATTCTGCTACGCGATGTCTCGCTACAGCTTGTGGATTGAAAAACAACTCAATAAATCGAAGTTACGCTAGGAACCGAACATGTCAGAACCCGCCATCATCTTCGACAAAGTAAACAAGTGGTACGGCAACAGTTTTCATGTGCTGCGCGATGTAGATCTCACTGTGCCCAAAGGCGAAAAAATTGTGATCTGCGGGCCCTCGGGCTCGGGAAAATCTACGCTCATTCGCTGCATCAATCGTTTGGAAGAGCACCAGCAAGGGCGCTTGATTGTTGATGGCGTAGAGCTTGCCGATGACGTCAAGGCGATTGATAATGTGCGCCGCAATGTGGGCATGGTATTTCAATCGTTTAATCTTTTCCCGCACTTAACCGTGCTCGAAAATCTCACGCTCTCGCCGATGTGGGTCGGCAAAATTCCGAAGAAGGATGCGGAAGAAAAAGCGATGATTCAATTGAAGCGCGTGAAGATCGCTGAACAAGCAGGAAAGTATCCGTTGCAGCTCTCGGGTGGCCAACAGCAGCGCGTGGCAATTGCCCGGGCGCTTTGTCTCACACCAAAAATCATGTTGTTTGATGAGCCGACCTCCGCGCTTGATCCTGAAATGATTAAAGAAGTTTTAGATGTAATGGTGGAGCTCGCAGGGCAGGGGATTACCATGCTTTGTGTGACGCATGAGATGGGCTTTGCCAAGGCTGTGGCCGACCGCGTAATCTTCATGGATCAAGGTCAGATCGTCGAGCAAAATAATCCAAACGATTTCTTCAACCACCCCCAAACAGATCGCGCGCAAGATTTCTTATCCAAGATTCTCGGGCACTAATTTTTGCTGAAAACCTGCGGCGCAAAACAGGTATTTTTTCGGAGATATCGCCTGAATAACGCCAATTTTGCGTCGCAGGTATAAAGCGTACGATGTTTGACCTTCTCATCATTGGTGGCGGCAATGCCGCGCTCTGCGCTGCACTCATGGCGCGCGAGGCTGGCGCAACCGTACTGCTGTTGGAAGCTGCGCCGAAAGCGTGGCGCGGAGGCAATTCGCAGCACACGCGTAATTTGCGCTGCATGCATGATGCGCCGCAAGATACGTTGGTTGATGCCTATTCCGAAGAAGAGTTTTGGCAAGATTTGTTGAAAGTCACAGGTGGGCAAACCAACGAACACCTCGCGCGACGCGTCATTCGCGATTCGGCAACGTGTCGCCCGTGGATGGTGAAACACGGCGTGCGCTTTCAGCCGTCACTCTCCGGCGCGTTGCACACCGCGCGCACCAATGCATTTTTCATGGGTGGGGGCAAGGCCTTGGTCAATGCGATGTACCGCAGCGCGGAGGCGTTGGGCGTTAAGGTTCGTTACGAAACTCCGGTGGAAAGCATTGCACTGGATGGCACGCGCTTCTTGGCCGCGATCACTAAAGGCGGTGAGCGCATCGAGGCGAAAACGTGCGTGCTCGCAGCGGGCGGGTTCGAGTCCAACCGCGCATGGCTGCGTGAAGCCTGGGGTCAAAACGCAGCGGGTGAATTTCCGGCAGATAACTTTCTAATTCGTGGAACAAAATTTAACGATGGCCGCCTGCTCCGTGTCATGCAAGATGCGGGGGCGGATATGATTGGCGACCCAACGCAGGCGCACATGGTGGCCATTGACGCGCGCGCGCCGCTCTACGATGGCGGTATTTGCACGCGCATCGATTGCGTTTCGCTCGGTGTGGTGGTGAATAAAAATGGCGAACGCTTTTACGACGAGGGTGAAGATTTTTGGCCAAAGCGCTACGCTATTTGGGGCCGCTTGGTGGCTCAACAGCCCGGGCAAATCGCCTATTCCATTATTGATGCAAAAGCGCTGGGGCGTTTTATGCCGCCGGTGTTCCCTGGCACACAGGCGAATTCGCTTGCTGAGCTCGCGCAAAAAATCGGCGTGCCCACGGAACAGTTCGTACAGACGCTGAGTGGTTATAACGCTGCCTGCCGCGTGGGTACGTTCGACCACACCGCTCTTGACGATTGCCACACCGAAGGCGCGGTGCCTGCAAAAACCCACTGGGCGTTGCCGCTTGATAAGCCCCCCTACACCGCCTACGCAGTACGCCCCGGCGTTACGTTTACGTACCTTAGTTTGAAAACCAACGAGCAGGCGGCAGTGCATTTCAAAGGCATTGCTAGCAAAAATTTATTTGTTGCAGGCGAAATGATGGCGGGCAACGTACTGGGTAAGGGCTACACCGCCGGCGTGGGCATGTCCATCGGCATCGCGTTTGGACGCATCGCCGGTACGTCAGCCGCGCGCGCTGCGCAGCTACCCGAAAGCGCGCATGCATAGCCTGCAAACGCTCGTCAGCGAAGCCGCCGCGCTTGCGCTCACGCCAAACGAAGCCGAAGCGGATCGGGTGATGACGGTATGCAACGCCTGCCGCTATTGCGAAGGTTTTTGCGCAGTGTTCCCCGCGATGACTCGGCGCCTGGCGTTCGATAAAGGCGATTTGCATTACTTCGCCAACTTGTGCCACAACTGCGGCGCGTGTTTGCACGCCTGCCAATACGCCGCGCCCCACGCATTTAATATCAACGTACCTATCGCGCTTGCCCGCGTACGCAAGGATACCTACGCCCACTACGCCTGGCCGCGTGCGTTTGGCGTGCTCTACGCCCGCAACGGCTTGACGGTTACGCTTACGTTAGTCGGCGCACTTGCGTTGTTTTTAATACTCACCATTGCAAAGCATGGTGCGCTGCTCAGCACGCCAAGCGGGGCGAACTTTTATTCGATTTTCCCGCATGGGTTAATGGTGTCGATGTTCGCGCCCCTATTCCTCCTCGCGTGCGGCGCACTCGCGTTGGGCGTGCGTGGTTTTTGGCGACACATTTCGCCGCCTGCCTCGGCGCAGGGCGCAGGCGCAGGCGCAGGCGCAGAGGCGGCGCGCAATGCCCTCACACTCAAATATCTAGATGGCGGACACGGCGAAGGCTGCAACGACGAAGATGATCGCTTCACCCATCGCCGTCGGGCTTTTCACCACTTCACTTTTTATGGTTTTGCGCTCTGCTTCGCCGCTACGAGCGTGGCTACGGTCTATCACTACGCCTTAAATTGGCCCGCGCCCTATGACTTACTCAGTTTGCCCAAGTTGCTAGGCGTCACCGGCGGCGTTGCGATGGTGATCGGTACGGTGGGTTTGTTTTGGCTGCGCGCGCGACGGCATCCTGACCTTCGCGACGTTGCCAACAATGGAATGGATGTGGGTTTCATCACAACACTATTTTTAGTTGCAAGCACGGGCTTGTTGCTCATGCTCGCCAAGGGCACGCCAGCGCTGCCGATCACGCTTGCCGTGCACTTGGCCTGCGTAATGGCGTTTTTCTTGTTGATGCCGTACAGCAAATTTGCGCACGGCTTTTTTCGGGTAGCGGCCTTACTCAAGTTTTCGATTGAAAAGCGCACTCCAAAAAACGGACAAAATTTTGGAGATTAATCTGAAAAAGTGCCCTTTTTGCGCTGCGGGTATTACGCTAAAAATCAATACTTAAAGTGCTTCATTTGTTCGCCCCGCTTTTCAATATCGGTCATCGCTTCAATACCGATTTCTAAATGCGCTGTCGCCCAATTCCCTGTCACGACTTTATCGCTCTCCTCGGTTTTCACGCCATCGGGCGTGGTCGGTACGTCGGAGACTAAAAGCAAAGCGCCGCGCGCCATATCGTTGTGGTGGCCCACAATAAACACCGTGGCTGTTTCCATATCAATGGCGATACAGGTGAGCCTTTGGAGCCGCTCTTGAAAGGCACGGTCGTGTTCCCACAAACGGCGGTTGGTGGTGTACACCACGCCGGTGCGGTAATCGAAGCCGCGCTCCACGATGCGGTCCGATACAAATTTGTGCAGCTTGAACGAGGGCAACGCGGGCACTTCCGGCGGAAAGTAATCGTTGCTCGTGCCTTCGCCGCGAATCGCAGCAATCGGCAGCACAAAATTCCCGATTTCGGTAGAGTGCTTCAGCCCGCCGCATTTGCCCAAAAAGAGCACGCCCTTGGGCGCGCGCGCCGAGAGCAAATCCATAATCGTTGCCGCGTTGGCCGAGCCCATGCCGTAGTTAACAAGCGTTAAGCCCGCGCTATTGGTCGCCGCTTGCATCGGGCGGCCTTCGCCGTAAATGTCGCAGTTAAATTTTTTGGCGAAGCGCTCTAAGTAATCGCGGAAATTGGTGATGAGGATGTGATCGCCAAACTTATCAATAGGCATACCGGTGTAGCGTGGTAGCCAGTTGGTGGCGATTTCGAGTCTTGTTTTCATGTGATGCCTTTCTTTTGTTTTTGTTTGAATTGGCCGATTGAGTGTAGCAGTTTTTATGCCATTTGTGCTATCCTTGTTGCGTCGCACCAAATTATTTTGTCCCAAATAATCAAATACCTGCGGCGTAAAAACAACTCTTTTTAAACGTTATCTCCTAGGAAAATTGTATGCAAGTTGGTCTCGTTGGTTGGCGCGGAATGGTCGGTTCCGTTTTGATGCAACGTATGCGTGAAGAAAATGATTTCGCTCACATTACGCCCGTGTTCTTTTCAACCTCCAGTGCTGGCAAACCGGCACCGGACATTGGAAAGGGCACTAGTACCTTAATTGATGCCAATGATATCGCCGCCCTTAAACGCTGCGAAACTATTATCACCTGCCAAGGCGGCGACTACACCAAAGAGGTGTACCCCAAGCTGCGCGCAGCGGGCTGGGAGGGCTACTGGATTGATGCGGCCAGCGCTAAGCGCATGGACGATGATTCGGTAATTATTCTTGACCCGATCAACGCGCACGTAATCGATGCGGCACGGGCGAAGGGCATTAAAAATTTCATCGGCGCGAACTGCACTGTTTCCGTCATGTTGATGGGCCTACACGGGCTCTTTAAAGCTGATTTGGTCGAGTGGGTGAGCACGATGACGTACCAAGCCGCATCCGGCGGCGGCGCGGCCCACATGCGTGAGCTCATCGCGCAAATGGGCGTGTTGAACCACGCAGCAGGCGAGCTCATGATGAACCCCGCCGCCTCCGCGCTGGAGATCGACAAACGGGTAACCGATGCGCTGCATAGCGACCGATTCCCGAAAGAACATTTCGGCTTCCCGCTCGCCGCTTCGCTCTTACCTTGGATTGATAGCGACCTAGGCAACGGCACTTCGCGCGAAGAAAAAAAGAGCATGGATGAAGCCAACAAAATACTGGGCTACGCCCCCAAGCGCGTGCCTGTGGATGGGCTGTGCGTGCGCGCAGGCGTCATGCGCTGCCACTCGCATGGCGCAACGATCAAATTGAAAAAAGCCGTGCCAGTGGAAGAGGTGCAAAAGCTGCTCACGGCGGCTAACCCGTGGGCGAAAGTAGTTGCAAACAACAAACCCGATTCGCTCGCGCAACTCACGCCCGCAGCGATTACCGGCACGCTCAATATCGGCGTAGGCCGCATCCGCACGCTGCACATGGGCCCCGAATACCTAAGCGCCTTCATCTGCGGCGATCAACTGCTCTGGGGCGCCGCCGAGCCGCTGCGCCGCATGCTGCGGATATTGTTGGGCAAATAATTTACGCAGTACGCACGCAAAAACCTGCGGCGCGTGGACTAACAAATTCGACGGCATTTTTCGGTAGATACCTGTCAGAAAATGCCGATTTTACGTAGCAGGTTTTTGTACTTTGGGTGGTTTTGATTTCAATACTTTTACCGCTTTGGTTTTCCGTAAGTTAGGCATCGCAAAGCGCTTGTCGAAAGTGATGAGTTGGCACTTATTTGGGCGGCGTGCAAAGTGAAGTGAATCCGCAAAATCTGCGCCTTCCGCGCATAAATCCAGAGCAATTTCAACCGCGGCTACGTCTTCCAATTCGAAATGTGTAGAAGCGAGCAGCTCGTTAACGAATCGCAGGAAGTTTTCTTTGCTGTACCCCATCGCGCTTCGGAGCACCCACTCCGTTTCGAGCAAAACCGTCACGCCGACCCAAAGGGTTTCATCTTTAATCACGCGCATAATTTCGGATAACTGCGGCAGATCATCTTCCGCACCGATCCGCACGAGCACGTTGGTATCAACAGCGAGCACGGCGTTAGAGCCTCGACTTGTAATTCGAAACCGGCGCGCACAACTCTTCGAGCGTAAGCGCACGCGGTGCAGGACCGAGGCAGCCAAAAAGGGACGAAACATCTCGCTTTTTCTTTCTCTGCGGCACGAGCAATACGCCATCTTTGCGCTGCTCGATTGAGAATTCAGTGTTTTCGCCCCAGCCATTTGCATCCCGAAGTTCTTTAGGGATCACAAGCTGGCCGCGGCTGGAAAGGCGGGTGGTAAGCATGGATAGGTTTGGAGCAGTAAGAGCGTGAGTAAGATTGTAAATCTGTAGCGTGCCATATGCGTTTTTTCAGGAGATAATGTTGTAAATCCGCTCGATTTGCGCCGCAGGTTTTGCGTGAAAGTCGTAGCCGCGATGGAGCGCGCAAACGACGCGCAATTCGCCAGCAACGGCGCGCGCGGGAATCGACGCATTCGAAATTGAGTGTCAGCTCGCGTCGCGAGCGTTAGAACGAAAACCTCGATTCCATGCCGTACAGTAAGTTGTTTCGCCAAATGGCTTAGGGGCATTTCATCTAGGCTGCGCTGCTATGAACGCACCTTACACGGTTCGCACCTTACAGGATTACGCTTTACGGGCGTTTCGCGTGCGTGGGTACGCGTTGCGTAGGGTGTGCAACGCTTTCTTGCGCACCAGTCGCCACAGACGACATTCACATCCAATTGCACAAAGAGCACAAAACGCTTCGCGTTTTCGGTGCGCACAACAGCGGTGCGCACCCTACGCTCGCTACGCGCGTTACTCCCACGCTACTGAACAGGCAAGATATTCCCCGATAACAATCTTTACCCAGTTACTCGATCCTTGCCCGACACAGTAACGGTACGTGAGTTCTTGCACTAAATTCCAGCGCCCGTATGCTGTTGGTTTTATCTTGAGCAGGTTTACAAAACTGCGGCTGCCGATCTCAGGATAAAGTAATTTCGACTCAATCTCAGAGAAAGAATCAACTTGATTTTGAGTTAGGAACGGGATTGGGTTGACCTCAAACAAAGATGGCTCTTCAATTAATTGCAACCCAAGTTCATACGCAATGTGCCCACGCGCGAGCTTTAGAACTACCTCACGAACGCTCGACTCTTCTGTCTGCCATACCGATTTAGTCCGTTCAGAATCATTTTTGGCATGTAGGATTCTTTGAAGGATAGTGGGTCGCGCTGCGAGAATTTTTGCGATTTTTGGTCGCAAAGTTCCCGATGGTTCGGTTGTTTTCTGCTTTTCGTACTCAATAAGACAGGCAACGAACTCTTCAGAGTTCGAGAACCCTTGGTTGCATGTATCACACGACTCCGAAATCGCAAGATTCGTTGGATATGGTTCGTCTAACAGTACGCGCGAGGGGACATGATCACGAGTGTTAGCGGAGGCACCACAGTGACAGCAGACACCTACAAATCTGTCGTCCAAAAATAGTTGTTTAGGATCCATCCGCAATTTGCGCGACTGTGTTCGCAACCGTAATCCCAAAATGCTTAAACAAAACCCCCGCTGGTGCAGACTCACCGAACGTATCAATCCCCACTACCGCGCCTTCTAGCCCCACATATTTCCGCCAGTAATTCGTAACCCCCGCTTCCACGGCAATTTTTTTCATCGAGGCGGGTAACACGGATTTTTTGTATTCCGCGGATTGCCGATCAAACACATCGCAGCAGGGCATGGAGACGACGCGCGTGGGTTTGCCAGCGGCGTTTAATTGTTTGGCGGCTTCGATGGCGAGCGCCAATTCTGAACCCGTTGCGATTAAGCAAAACTGCGCCGCAGGTACATCGCTCAACACGTAACCGCCTTGCGCAATCGCCGATACCTGCGGCGCAGTTCTGGGCACGAAGGGCAAATTCTGGCGGGAGAGGGCGAGCACGGCGGGGCCGGTTGTTCGCTCGATGGAGGAGGCCCAAGCCACTGCGGTTTCCACCGTGTCGGCAGGCCGCCACACATCGCAATTGGGGATTAAGCGCAGCGAGGAAACATGCTCCACCGATTGGTGGGTGGGGCCATCTTCGCCTAGGCCAATCGAGTCGTGCGTCATCACATGGATGACGCGCTTTTTCATGAGCGCGGCCATGCGGATGGCGTTGCGGCTGTAGTCTGCGAAGGTTAAGAACGTGCCGCCGTAGGGCAGGTAGCCGCCGTGGAGGGTCACGCCGTTCATGATGGCGGCCATGCCGAATTCGCGCACGCCGTAGTTGATGTGGTTGCCCCATTTGCCTTCGTTCAGGCGCATGGAAACCGATGTTTTGAAATTGGTGAAATTGGAGCCTGTTAAATCCGCGCTACCGCCGAGTAGCTCGGGCAGGAAGGCACTCAGCGCGTCGAGCGCGGCTTGGCTGGCTTTGCGCGTGGCAATCGTCTCGCCCTTTGCGTTGAAGCCTTCAATCATCTTCTGCGCTTGCACTGCAAAATCGACAGGCAATTGCCCAGAACTGCGCCGCATGTATTCGCCCGCCTCTTTTGGAAACGCGGCTTTGTAGGCGGCGTATTTTTTATCCCATTCCGCCTCAAGCAAGCTGCCGCATTCTTTCG
>JANMDS010000349.1:0-1943 GCA_031376405.1 Betaproteobacteria bacterium | reverse complement strand
TGCAAGTGGCGGTAAGTAGTTCGATTTTTTCGATCGGGTTGATTGGCTTGTTATTGTTAGTAGTCTTTATAGTTTCCCATCCATGGATAAAGTGGCAGCAAATTTTCAATGTAAGCTCTACGCCCATTGCCGACGAGGCTGCACTGGCGGCGTTAGTGGGGTATTTCATTTTTGTTGTGCGTTTGCCACTTTCGATTCCAGGCAGATTGTATTCGGCTTATCAGGAAGGTTATATTTATCAACTTTGGTCGGGGTTAAGTAGTCTTTTGGCGTTTTTTGGCTTGTTAGTTGGTACTAAGTTGCAGATAGGCTTACCTGGTTTAGTTGCTTTGTTTTTCGGCGGCTCGATTATGGCTGATTTGTTAGCATTTTGGCACCTTTTTTATCGACATCGACCGAATATTAAGCCAAGATTAAAAAGTTTTAGACGGTCGATCGCTAAAAGCTTACTAAATACTGGCTTGCAATTTTGGATTGTACAGATTTCTGCAATCGTCTATCTACAGACAGACTTGATTGTAGTGACTCAGCTTTTTGGTGCGAATGCAGTTTCTACTTATGGAGTTGCACTAAAGCTGTTTACAATTATTAGTTTTGTTCAGGGTGCTTTTTTGTCTCCTTTGTGGTCAGCTTATACAGAAGCTTTGACACGCAAAGACTACAATTGGATAGTAGATACTTTTTGGAAATCAATAAAGCTAAGTTTAGCCTGGTCGATCGGAGGAGGTGTTGTACTGATGATAGTTTCACCTTGGTTAATAACAAAGTGGCTAGGCAGTGCTGCAAGTCCAAGCTGGGATTTAATTTTAGCTATGTTTTGTTTGGTTGTATTGACTGCGGTAGGTCAATGTATGGCATATTTTATGAATGGACTGGGTGAGATTTCATCACAAATGCGCTATTCCGTTATGGCAGCATCCTCAAACATTTTCTTGTCGATTTTGCTAGGTAAGATGATAGGGCTAGCTGGTGTGACATGGGCAACGGTGATATCTATTCTGATTTTTTCGATCATATTAGTAGGAAAAGACACCATTAAGTATCTACACTTATTTATGGCCCAGCGAGACACTTGAAATAATACAATGTTTCTCAGGAAGTTGCTAAATCCTTGTTAGATAGATATTAATGTTTTCAGTACCACAATCTTTTTAGAGAGAAATTTAAAGAGTGTTAAGTAGGGAGGCGCAATCATTGATAATATCGAAATCATCTAGAACCTAGATTGTGGGCAGTGCCCACCCTACAAGACATACTTATATTTAATTAAGCCCAGCTACTTATGGTAAGATATTGTTGCAAAGTCCCTTTTACAAGATTTCATATCCATAGTGTAAAATAGTATTTTTTTCCTTTAGGTAGTTATTTTCATGAGTAGTATCCTACAACAAGTTTCCCCCCCTATCCTTTGGAATCTTTTGGCAGCGCTAAAAAAGTCTTTACGAACGCTGAAAAAACCTTCTTTATCACTTAACGCAGATCAGCAAGACCTAGATCTGTATTGGGATGCTGATATGGCAAAACTTCTTGAGACATGGGGTGAGGGTACTGTTTGGTCTGAAGTTCAGTTCTTGATGGCCAATAGCAAGGGAAAGGTTTTAGACATCGCTTGTGGTACTGGTAGAACGATGGAAATTGTTTCTAAATTTCCAAACATTGAATTATATGGAATTGACATTTCTGATTTACTTATCAGCAAAGCTTTAGAAAGGGGTATTTCAAATGACCATCTTAAGGTAGGCGATGCTACCAATACTGGTTATGTAGATAATGAATTTAACTATGCTTATTCGATCGGTTCTTTAGAGCATTTTACTGAACCAGGGATTTTGCAGTTTGTTTCCGAATCTTATCGGGTTACCGATATCGCCTCTTTCCATATGATTCCAGTGTCAAGAAGCGGTAAAGATGAAGGATGGATGAAAACGTTGCAGAGTTTTCAC
>JANMDS010000327.1:0-3649 GCA_031376405.1 Betaproteobacteria bacterium | reverse complement strand
GTTTTGTCCAACAGCAACGTATCGACATCGCCAGCCACTTCCACCGCCTTGCCACTCTTGGCAAGGATGTTGGCCCGCAGGGCCCGATCCATCCCCGCGATGCCAATGGCCGCCAGGAGAGCGCCAATCGTCGTGGGAATGAGACACACGAGGAGGCCGACCAGCGTGTGCGGCTGTCTTTTGGGCCGTTTGCCGGATTAAAAGCGCCCAATGATGCGGGATCTACATTAGGCGGCACCGGGCTCGCCATTTCACGGCTGACGCAACATTCAGCTGAGGCCCTCCGCTTTTTGGCATTTGCCGCCGGAGATGAAGCCCAAACAAATCTTATACCTTCGCGCCATGGTCAACCGGCTCTGAAGCTGGCTTGGCACAACGACGCTAACGACATGCGCTTCAACGGGTTCTTTTCAAGCACCAAAACCTCAATCGAGGCGGCATGGATGCGTCCGCGCTATCGTGGATATATCGGGTTTCAGGCTGCCGCCGGTATAATAGTGGCAGAAAGCCTTGGCGCCGGTGAAAAGGCAGAAACTGTTTTTATTAAAATTGAGCCGCTGTTTGCAGCGGTCAACACATGAGGGACGCAATGTCAGGAAGATTGGCTGGAAAATCAGCAATTATCACAGGTGCCGGACAAGGCATCGGCGAAGCCATTGCGATTTCATTTGCGGCACAAGGCGCAAAAATTGTGATTGCCGAGAGTAACGCTGAAACCGGCGCCGCTGTTGCAGCCCAGATTTGTGCGACCGGCGCAACAGCCATATTTATTGAAACAGATGTCGCCGATGCGGCAGCAGTTGAAGCCATGGCGCTTACAGCTGAAAGAACGTTTGGCGCGGTCAACATACTCGTAAATAATGCCGGTATCAATGTCGCAAAAGAACCGCTTTCTTTAACCGATGAAGAGTGGCGGCGTTGTTTTGCCGTCGATTTAGACGGGGTTTGGTATTGCTGCCGTGCGGTTTTACCGCAAATGCTGGCCCATGGCGGCGGGTCGATTATCAATATTGCGTCAGTCCATAGCTTTACGATTATCCCGCATTTTTTCCCTTATCCGGTTGCCAAACATGCCTTGATGGGTCTCACCCGCTCTTTGGGTATTGAATATGCCGCCAAGGGTGTGCGGGTAAATGCAATTGCGCCCGGCTACATCCAAACGCCAATCTGTGAAGATTGGTGGGCAACATTTCCCGATCCTGATGCCGAACGCCAACGCGCCTATGATTTGCACCCGCCGCGCCGCATCGGACGGCCCGAAGAGGTTGCGATGACGGCTGTGTTTCTGGCGTCTGACGAAGCGCCATTCATCAATGCCGAATGTATTGTCATCGATGGCGGCCGCTCTGTGCTTTATCACGAGTAATTCAATGAAAATCACCTCAATGACAGCTCATGTTTGTAATGCCGCGATGCGCAATTGGGTGTTTGTCCGCGTTGATACAGATCAGCCCGGCCTTTACGGTTGGGGCGAGGCCACGCTGGAATGGAAAACGCGGGCCGTGGTTGGTGCAATTGACGATCTTGCGCCGCTGCTCATCGGCGCTGACCCGCGCAACATCGAACACTGCTTTCAGGTCATGACCAAGCATAGCTTCTGGCGGATGGGCGTGATCGGAATGTCAGCGATCAGCGGTATTGAAATCGCACTATGGGACATTTTGGGCAAGGCTCTTGGCCAGCCAGTGTGGCGTTTGCTGGGCGGGAAATGCCGCGATTATTTGCGCACATACACGCATCTGGGCATGGGCGATATGAGTTCGGTTTATGAGACCCTAAATGGCGGTGATCTGGCCGAACGCGGTAGGGCAGTTGTTAAAGCGGGCTACAATGCGGTTAAGGTCGTTTGTATCCCCTATTGCCATTACACCAGCCCGAACCGCGATATTGATGCTGTTGCCAAAATGATGGCGGGGCTGCGTGCTGCTGTTGGGCCCAATGTGGATATTATGGTCGATTTTCACGGCCGCCCTGCATCAGTGGCATTAGCGCGTGATTACATTGCAGCCATAGCGCCCGCGCGGCCTTTATTTATTGAAGAGCCGCTGCCGCCTGAGGATATGGCCGGCATGGCGCATTTGACAGCAACCGCGCCCGTCACGATTGCAGGCGGTGAGCGGTTGGTTGGCAGGCGCGACTTTGCAGAGGCTATTGCCGCACGCGCGTTTCATATTGCACAGCCTGACATCTGCCATGCAGGCGGCCTTTGGGAAACCAAGAAAATTGCGGCCATGGCTGAAAGCGCGGGAATGGGCGTTGCGCCGCATAATCCGCTTGGCCCTATTGCGGGTGTGGCAGCATTACATTTTGGCATTTCGACACCCAATCTGGTCATTCAAGAGGAAATGTCTGGCGCGGTTCCTTGGTATGGCGACGTTGTATCTTGGCCAATCGAGCGCCGTCCGGGCCGGTGGGACCTTCCCGAAAAACCCGGGCTTGGTATTGAGGTTGATGACAAGATCATTGCCAACCACCCGTTTGAACAAGAAATACTACATACGCGCAATGCTATTTTAGCCGACGGAACCGTGGTGGATTGGTGATGCTGAACCTCAAATCACAAACTTTGACTGTCCGCGTGCTGCCTGAAACCGGGGGTTGTATTGAAAGCTTTGCCTTAACGTTGCCTGGACAGCAAAACAGCCCGGTATTTATGGCTCCATCGCTTTCGCTGACGCAAGCGGGGGATGCAAAACAGTCAGCGCATTTTTTAATGTTGCCCTACGTGAACCGCGTCCGGGGGAATGAGATCCGCTGTAAAGACCATGTTTTCAATATGTTGCCCAACACAAGTGAGCCGTTGGCGCTGCATGGCGTGGGTTGGCAGGGTCGCTGGCAGGTTTTAGAAACCGGCGCAGATTTCTGCCAACTCGGTTTTAATGCCCCTGCTGATTATCCGTTTCAATTTACCGCGCGCCAGAAACTAACCTTGTCTCATGACGCGCTGCTAATTGATGTCAGCATTACCAATAAATCTGATTTCAACATTCCAGTTGGCGCAGGTTTTCATCCGTATTTTCCAAGAAATGACGAAACAAAGCTGCAATTTTCAGCAGATTACTTTTGGCTTGAAGGCCCGGGTCATATGCCGACCGATTGCATCCGTGTTCCGCCTGAGCTTGCTTTTGACACTATGCGGCCACTACCCGATAAATGGCGGGCCAACTGTTATACCGGTTGGAATGGTCAGGCTTTAATTGAGCAACCCAGCTTAGGTTATGATCTCGAAATGACAGCCTCACCCAATCTGCCCGACCTGATGTTTTATACCCCGCCCGATATAGAGTTTTTTGCTTTAGAACCGCAAAGCCATACTTCGGGTTATGTGAGCACAAGTAAATGCAGTTCACCGGCAACCCCGATGGTTGAACTGACGCCGGGTGCGACGTTTGCAGTTTGGATGCACCTCAAAGTTACCCCGCGACCCGCTGAGTATGACAAAAATGACTGAACCGCTTTATCTTGTGCAATTTAAAAACCAAACCAACCAAATTTGTTGCGCACTTCTGGAAGGCGGGACGGCCAGACCTGCGGCTGGTGGTGAGACCACCTATGATCTGGCCAAGCGCGCAATTGCAAAACGTCAAACACTGGCGGAGGTGATTGCTGAAACCGTTTGGTCTAAACCTGTTGCGTTGACGACGCTGAC
>JANMDS010000308.1:0-5805 GCA_031376405.1 Betaproteobacteria bacterium | reverse complement strand
GGAGCGCACAAACGCAGCCGAGAGATCGCCGCTATCGTCCACGACGCGGTCCGACTCTGCAAACTGCAACACATCGCGGTAAAAAGTAAGCATGGCCGCTGATTGAGTGGAAGCGCATACAAAGTGCTGCAAACGCGCGGGAAGGGCGGCTTCCGCGCTGCCCGCAGTGGAGTGCTCTGCGCCGACAAAAAAAGTAAGCGTACGACTATCTGGATCGAGAACAGAAAATACATTCGCACTTTTAATGGCTTCTAAAACATGTGGGGTTGTTTTAACTTCCGCAACGCCCGCGCGCGAAAGCGCCTTGCGAAACCGATTAAATTGGATGGAGTTTGGAAACGCATAACCAATGCTCGGTGCGCTTTTAGGTGCGCCAGGCGAAATCAACATCAACCGTTGCGAACCTCGTACAACAAACCCGCCAGACGATAGCGGCGAAACTGAATCGCCTAGCAAACGGGAATACCACTGAGCAAGGGCGCGTGGTTTCGCACAGGCTCGCTCCACGTAGGCAAGCGAAGCATTCCAAAGTAAATTAGCCATGTTTGCCCAAAATTGATTTCGGTCTTAGTTTTCTTATGGATAATCATAGCCCACTGCGGGGCTTTATTTACCGCACTGATGAAGAAATGTGTGCACGCGCTGAGGCATTTTGCGCAGCAATGCAAAATCGGCGCACCGTTCGCGATTTTTCTCCCTCGCCAATTCCTCGTGCGGTGATTGAGGCGTGTTTGCGCGCTGCGGGTAGCGCGCCATCGGGGGCCAACCAGCAACCGTGGCATTTTTGTGTCGTGAGCGATCCCGAGATAAAGTCAAAAATACGAATCGCAGCGGAGGCCGAAGAGCGTGAGTTTTACGCCCAGCGCGCGACTGAGGAATGGCTCAGCGCGCTTGCGCCACTCGGTACCGACGCAAACAAACCATTTCTTGAAACTGCGCCGTACCTGATCGTCTGCTTTGGGCTTCGGTATGGACAGGATGAGCGTGGCCAGCGCATCAAGCACTATTACGTGCCCGAGTCGGTCAACATCGCGATAGGATTTCTTATTGCCGCGCTGCACAGCGCCGGGTTGGCAACGCTTACGCACACGCCCAGCCCGATGAAGTTTCTAAATGAAATTTGCAACCGGCCAGAGCACGAACATCCCTACGTTTTGCTCGTGGTGGGGAAGCCCGCGCCGCACGCGTTCGTGCCAAATATTACAAAAAAGAAATTGGATGATATTTCAAGTTGGATCGAATGAAAGTGCAGTCACACAGTTGCAAGAGGTGAATTATTTTTTAGTGGAAATCTTGAGATCTTTACGACCTGCGCACGGAACGTATCCGCTGCGCTGTTTGGTCTTGCCCGACTTTGCGCTTGCCTTTGAATTTGACTTCTCCACGAAACACTCAAATACCTGCGGCGTAAAAACAGCAGAATTTAGCAATTATCGCCCTGAAAAGTACCCTTTTTATATCTGAGGAGGGCGCTTAAGCAAGCGCATCCGGCGCGATTTCTTCCGGGAGTTTGGCCCCTGTCATCACCGCCACCGCGTCAGACATTGTGATCTTTTTCGGATTTACCACCGCTGCACGTTTACCCAAGCGCTGAATGTGAATGCGGTCTGCAATCTCAAATACGTGCGGCATGTTGTGCGAGATAAGAATAACGGGTAGTCCGCGATCCCGCACGCGCCGGATGAGCTCCAGCACCATATTGCCCTCTTTTACGCCGAGCGCTGCTGTGGGCTCGTCCATTATCACGACATGTTGCGCAAACGCAGCCGCACGCGCCACCGCCACGCATTGCCGTTGACCCCCTGAGAGCGTCTCCACTGCCTGTGTCATTGAGCGAATGCCTACTTTTAGGTCGGCCATGCGTTGCGTGGCTTGCACGAGCATTTCTTTTTTATCCAGCAACTTGAGCATCCGCCCAATCGCGCCGCCTTTGGTGAGCTCACGCCCCAAAAAAAGATTTTCTGCAATGGTCATCGCTGGGGCAACGGCGAGGTCTTGGTATACCGTTTCGATGCCGGCTTTGCGTGCGTCCACAGGCGAGCGAAAATGCATCTTCTTGCCATCAAGTATGATTTCGCCCTCATCAGGCACCACAGCGCCTGATAGCGCTTTGATGAGGGTAGATTTGCCTGCGCCGTTATCGCCGATCACCGCCAAAATCTCACCTGCGCGTAGCGAAAAATCCGCGCCATCAATTGCCGTGACGCCACCGTAGCGCTTCACCAAGCCCTTCGCTTCAAAAACAATTTGTTCGGTGGCCATTAGCGCGCCCCTTTGCGCGAAAGTTGATCCACCGCCACCGCGAGGATCACCAGTACGCCCGTAATCAGCGTTTGCACCACAGAAGGTACGCCCATGAGCGTAAGCCCGTTGCGAAAAACGCCGACGATAATCGCCCCGATTAAGGTGCCTAAAATAATGCCACGGCCACCGAACAGTGACGTGCCGCCCAATACCACCGCCGTAATGGAATCTAAGTTTTCTGTTTGCCCGGCTTGCGGATCGCCCACGCCTGTGCGCGCGAGCGATAGCAGCGCAGCGATGCCATAAAAAAATCCGGCGAGTACATACACACCCAGCAAAACCCGCTCCACGGGGATACCCGATAAGCGCGACGCTTCGGGGTGATTGCCTACTGCGTAGATGTGCCGCCCCGGCGCGGTATCGGATAAATATCGCCACGCCAAAACGTAGAGCAACACCATGAGGCACGTACCCACGCTCACCTGCGCCGAGCCAAATTCAAAAGTTTTGCCGAGCGCGGTGAGCCACTCGGGTAGCTCCGTCACCGATGCGGAGCTTGTGTAGAGTTGGGTTACCGCGAACGCAATGTTCATCGTACCCAACGTGACGATAAACGACGGCAATTTAGCTTTCGTGACCAATAGGCCATTGAGCAATCCGAATCCACACGTTACCAGTAAGCCCATACCGACGGCAAATGCTGGATGCCAGCCTTGTTCAACCGCAAGCTTGGCAATAACCATGGAGCCGAGTGCCATGACAAAGCCACAGGAAAGATCAATGCCTGCCGTTAGGATAATGAGCGTTTGCCCCAGCGCGATGACGCCGACAACCATCACCTGCTGTAAGATTAATGAGAAATTTTCTGCGCTCAAAAAGCGGTCGGATTGCGTGGCAAAAAAAGAGCATGCGGCCAAAAGTGCAATCCACGGACCGAGCGCAGTCCAAGGTAAATTTTTAATTTCAGATTTCATCCTGTTAGGGTAGCAAACCGGAAGCCTATGGAGCAACTCCGACACAACTATTTAGCACTTGTATGCGAGCACCGAAAAAGCAAATGCGTGTTTACCAAGTGAACATTTTTCCATTCCACTAACGGGCTAGAACGCGGGAGAATAGTGGATCACGTTCTCAATAACGCCGCAGGCCGAGAAAAATACGAAAAATTGCGCATCAGACGTGGGGGCGGGAAAATTCACGACCCAACAAATTTTCGTCGACGAACGTGAATCGAAGCGACTCAGCGGGGAGAAATAAATTAAATGCCTGATTACTCGGAATTAGCGCGAGATAAAAAAACGCTCTTTTAGTAATGGTTTACGGGAAGAGCTGCGACGTAAAAGTGGCATTTTTTAGGAGATATCTCCCGAAAAGTGACATATTTACGCCGCAGGTTCTCCAATTTTCAGGATCAGCACACGCGAATCGCCTCAGCGCCCGCGTTCCTGTTTCGATCCTTGCGTGCTCTGCGTTGCGGAATGACATGACTCGTGCTAGCATCTTTTGCATACGAATGCAATTAAGTTAGATCAGTCAAATTGTTCAATTATTGGAGGAGAGTTCGCATGCTAAAAGTAAAACAACGCAGCCTTTCGGAGGCGATTGGTTGGGCCATAGCGGTTGGTGCCTTAGCGCCCGCACTTGCGGGAGCGCAAACCGCACCCGCCGCTGGCGATGAGCCTGCCAAGCTAGAAACAATTACTGTAACCACGCAACGTCGTGCGGAAGATGCGCAAAAAATTAGCGTTTCGGTCACTGCCATTAGCGCTGAAAAGCTAAGCGATCGTGGCATTAACGACATTTCGCAAATGGAAGCGCTCGCCCCGGGCTTCACCATGGGGCGCTCCGGTACCGACGCACGGCCGGCAATGCGGGGCGTGCGTACGGAAAACGTGGCGGTAAATGCCGATACAACGATTGGTTTTTTTGTAGACGGCGTATACCGTTCGCGTGCACAGCAAGCGATGTCAAGCTTCGTTGATTTAGAGCGCGTGGAGATTCAACGTGGCCCACAAGGAACGCTCTACGGTCGCAATACGTTTGGTGGCAACATCGCGATTACTACCGGTGCCCCTTACCTAAAAGCTCAGGAATACGCAGGTAGTTTGCAATTTGGCAGTTTTAATAAGGTGCGCGCCGAAGCCATGATCAACGTACCGGCTGCAAGCGGGTTCGGTGTACGAGCGGTGATCATGGCCGACAAAGCGGATGGTTTCGTGAAAAACGATTTCAACAAATCAGCAGATTTGTTTGATAGCGACATTTTGATGGGGCGGGTTGCGCTCAAATATAAACCGGACAATAATTTTGAAGCTACGCTGCGACTAGAAAGCGCGGATCAACGCGGCAACGGAGGCTCTGCGTTCGGCTACAAGCAAGTAGGTACGTATTACGATATGACGAGTTGCCAGCAGCTTTTCAACACAACGAAAGTGGTGTTGAACGTGCGGGCAGGCAATCGGGATGGTGTAGCAGATTGCACGCGCACTGTAGGCGCTGGCGCGGGCACGGGAGCCAACGCAATCGGCACTACGCTCGATCAGGGTGTGCCACTTTACGCGGCGGGCAACGGCTATCGCGTCGACACAGACTATCAAAGCTTCTTACGCTCGAGTGACAGAAACGCATCACTCGATATGAGCTACAACTTTGGCACCTTTAGTTTGAAATCCATTACCGGATTCGCAGATTTCGGCGCGAAACGCTCGGCAGATGGTGATTTTTCTGCCTCCACAATTGCGATTGACTACCAAGATACCGCTGCGAAAACGCTCTCGCAAGAGCTACAAATTTTGTCGGAAGGCAATAGCCCGCTTACGTATGTTGGCGGTTTGTACTACTTCCAAGACAAATTGCGTGGCACGTTCATCAACCAACAGCTCGCACGGACGATTCGTTCGAGCGCGGTGTCTGCACCTATCACCGCGGCGCAGAACGGCTCTGGCTTTTTCGATGAGCAGCGCCCCGAAACAACTTCGAGCGCAGCGTACGCCCAATTTGGATTCAAGGTCTCGCCAGAATTTACGCTCACCGCAGGTGCACGCTACACGGAAGACAAAAAATCTTTCCGTTTTGCCAACGCCAACTCGGTGCTCCCTACGGCGCTTTCTACTGGCGGTGCCATCATCGGAATTCAACAGCCTGATGCCCGTTTGATTGACCTGAGTACACCATCACCAAACATTGCCGCTTTTGGCACGGCAGGCGTAAACAACTGTGCTGCTACAGCAATTTCTGGCCTCAACGGGGGGGCGATTTTGCAAGGGACTGGGTACAACTGCGGTGGTCCTAGCAATGCAATTTTGTACGGCGCGACCTACAACGATGTAACTTTTTCCAAAACCACCTTTAGAGTCGCAGGTGACTATGCGTTGAATCGCAGCCAGTTAGTCTACGCCTCCTATTCCACCGGATTCCGCTCGGGCGGATTTAACTCGGGGCAAGCGCTGGATACAGTGCGTACTTTCAAGCCAGAGGGCGTAAAGGCTATTGAAATAGGTTCAAAAAACCGCTTCTTACGTGATACTTTACAGCTCAATATCGCGGCCTTCCAGAATGACT
>JANMDS010000292.1:0-1589 GCA_031376405.1 Betaproteobacteria bacterium | reverse complement strand
CACCACCAACTGATCCAGCCCGCGCCCATCGGCCATCGATAGTCCAACGTTGTCTTTCATTTGCGTCCACATTGCGCGCACGAGCAGCTCATGGCAGACTTTTTCGAGCGTCCGGTCGGTCGCATCGGTAATCCGATCCGTCCAGCCGCGAGCTGGGGCGGACACTCCGAAGAGTGTTTTAAATTGGTCGGACAACATATCCGAAAGCGTCTCAAACGGCCCCGATTTCCACACCACAAAAATCGGGTAAAGGTCATTTTTTTCAAACGTCGGGCCCATGATGCGCGTGCGGGTGATCGCATCGGGCTCGGCGTTTAAGCCGCCGTGGGCATAAATAGCCACGCGCCAGGGCGTACCGGCTGCGCTTGCGTTCGCCTCAAACCAGGCTTTCGGTTCGTCAAAGCAAATCACCTGCGAGGTGTGTGCCGCATCGCCGGCATCGGGTAAACGGTTGATGATGCAGCCATCGTTGCCGGTCACGAGGGCGTGGGTGTAGGCTTGCTCAAGCGTCCAGGTCGGGGCTTTGCGCTTGGCGAGCGGATCGTCTGCGCCGATGCCACCAAAAAGCCCGCTCGCCGCCGGGCCTTGGCTGCCTGCGCGCTGCACGAAGTAGCGCGCTGAAGTGAGCGGGGGCAAACCGGCATGAGTCGATTGCGGCACCCCAAGCGCCACGGCCCACGCGTCCAGCCCATTTTCCACCCAATCGTTGTAAGTGAGAATGGCAAAACCACTCGCGCCCCAATCGTTGCCCCAGGAGTTCTGTAAGATGAAGCCACGGTCATTAAAGCCCACGAGCGCGAAGGCGTGTACGCCGGTGTGTGCGGCGCTGAATTTAATTTCTGGCAAATCTGCGTGTTTAGCAGGGATGACTTTTTCATCGGCTAAGTTCCAACCTTTGTGTACGTTGGCGGATACATAAATTGCGCCGGTATCGTAAATAGCGGCCTGCAAATCCACCACCGAAGATTTATCCACGCGGTAGTAGATACCAAGCGGGCGGGTGACGGCATCGGTTGTCCACTTGCGGTCTGGCGCGGATGTGGGCGAGGGCGCGCTCTTCCACAATTGCGCCTCACACACGCCATGCTTGTGCCAGCCTTTGAGCGCGCCCCGGCAGCTTGAGCCTTCGTAGCCCTCACCGGGCCACTCATCATAAAAGCGTGCGAGGTGGTAAAGCATGTGCGGGCTCACGGTGGATTGCTGGGCAGGATTTTTTGGATTCCAGAGCAAATAGTTCACCACCGCGGCAAGGCCAAAGCCGGTGCATGCGCCTTCAGTGCCTTGGTTTAGGATGAAGCCGCCACGCACATAGCCCCCCAAAAAATCTGCCACTTGTGCCTCGCTCGGGTACGCGCGTGGCAGCGGACGCAAGGCTGGGCGATAGGGCAAATCGCGCAAATCCATGCGATCAGGGCGGGCATCGAGAAGTTGGGTCGTGTGGCCCACTTGCATACGTTTTTTTGGCATCGCGGTACTCCGGTTACTTTCTTTGCATCGAATACTAAACCACAAACCGCATCGGGCGCATCCCCAAAAAGGGGGATTTTTTGGGAGATAAGTTTGAAAATGTGCCGTTTTTATGCCGCAGA
>JANMDS010000268.1:0-6049 GCA_031376405.1 Betaproteobacteria bacterium | reverse complement strand
AGCCGGAAATATTGATCTCTCGCAGGCTGAAATCGTCAATGTAGAAGGCAGCGAACGCGAGTGTGCGAACGTTGCCGCGCGCGCCGCTGCTGTGGGCGATGTAGCCGCGCTCATGAAGGGAAGCTTGCATACCGATGCGTTGCTCAACGCCGTCATCGCGCGGGCGAACGGGCTTTACGTGCGCGAACGCTTGAGCCACACCTTTGCGTTCGATATCCCAAACTTTCCGCGCTGGCTGTTGGTGGCCGATGCGGTAGTCAATGTGTCCCCCAGCCTCAAAACCAAGCGCAGCATCGTACGCAATGCGCTGCGTGTGTGCGCCGCGCTACACATCGCACCGCCCCGTGTGGCGGTGGTAGCGGCAACAGAAGAGGTGAATCCAAACATACCTGCTACGCTCGATGCGCGGGCGCTAGTTGCGCTGGGTTTGGAAGGTGAGTTTGGCGATGCGATTATTGGCGGCCCGTTCGGCATGGACAATGCCATCTCTGAGCACGCCGCCGCCGTCAAAGGCATCACCCACCCCGCCGCTGGAAAAGCCGACGTACTTATCACACCGGACTTAAACGCCGGCAACATTCTCTACAAATCGCTCATCTATTTGGCAGGGGCAGAGTGCGCAGGCGTAATCCTCGGCGCAAAAGTGCCCATCATCCTCACCAGCCGAGCAGATTCGGCGGTGAGCCGCGTGGCATCGTGTGCGCTGGCGGCTGTAATTTCGGGAGATAATTCCTAGAAATAGGCGTTTTTGCGCCGCAGGTTTTGGTTGTTTTTAGCTTCGAGAAGTTGGTTTTACTTGGGAATACTGGATTACACGTGGTACTTCCAGTATTATTCGTCCGCTATTATTCGCTCAAATGCTATAATGCAAGACTTGACCCCAACGTTCTTTCTGACCCCAACGTTCTTTCTGCTCAAATGCTATAATGCAAGACTTGACCCCAACGTTCTCAACGTTCTGACCTGACCCCAACGTTCTGTGTTTCTGTATCTCAGACTTGACCCCAACGTTTCTGTATCTCTTACAACTTAGCTGGGCGAAATTTGGCTCGTCCGGCGGTAGATTTCGAAGCGCCGGAAGCTGCGATGATGGCTCGATTCAAGTCCGGCGGTCGAACGTCTTGGGACAGATCCTTTGTTCGACATGAAGCGCTGGAGTATGTTTTTCATAGAACTGGTCTGCCTCAACGACAACTACACGATTTAGCGCTTAACTTGGCCGGGATTACAACTGGACCGTTAAGTCAAGCTGCTTTGTTCCATCCACTAGTTGTTCGGCAAATGCCAACTTTCTTTAACCTAACAACTCGTAGAGCTGTAGGTGCGTTCTAGGCAAATCGGATATTTTCTGACAAATCATGACTCCAAAAAAAATATATCTTGATCGAACTATCGAGGCATCAGGTCGCCACAGCTCACTCCCTGGTCAGAATAGGGATTCAGATGTTGAAATTACCGTAATCGCTACGCCTTCGGACGGCGAACACGTGGACGCAAGTCTAGTATCAGCCGATGAGTTAATGTCTCTTGAGATAATCGAGGGACTTAACGCAGCTTTGCTCAGGGAATCACCAGGAATTTATGGGTTTAGGGTGCAAATCTTACGCATTGAGCCCAAGCCAATCGATACGCTCCTGCCAATTTCATGCAGAAAAGCTGCTTTTAATGCTGGGTTGGCCATACGGTCAAAGCTTTCGCGAACCTGAACCCGAGTAAGGCGCGTAAATAGCGCGTAAATAGGGACGCACCACGTTTAATTTGTAAAATATGAAACTTCTCCACGAATTTGCTAGGTACAAAACATGCCCAGACGCGCCCGTGTTTGCGTTCCCGACATTCCCATGCACATCGTGCAGCGTGGGCACAACCGTGAAGCGTGTTTTTTTGCAGATGAAGATCGGCTTTATTATCTTGAACAGTTGCAACGCCTTTTGCCTGAGCACGGCTGCGCGCTCCATGCGTACGTGCTCATGACCAACCATGTTCATCTCTTGCTCACGCCGGAGACGGAAACCGCTGCCGGCTTACTCATGAAGCACTTGAGCCAGCGCTACGTGCAGTATGTGAACCGAACGTATCGGCGCAGCGGCACGATTTGGGAAGGGCGGTTTCGCTCGAGCTTGGTGCAGAGCGAAACTTACTTGTTAACCTGTTATCGCTATATCGAACTCAACCCTGTTCGCGCAAACATGGTGAAGCACCCAACTGAATACCGATGGTCTAGCTATGGGGAGAACGCCAATGGTGATGCGCCGCGCGTGCTGACTGAAGACGACGGCACGCAGATTGCACCACTCTTAACGCCGCACCGCGAATATAAGCGGTTGGATCGGGACGTTACGTTTCGGCAAAAGGCCTACAAACAAATCGTAGCCGCCGGCATGGACCCGACGATGACCGAGCGGATCACCAAAACGGTGTTGGGTGGTTACGCGCTGGGCGAGAGCCGGTTTACGAAGAAGATGGAAGCGGTGCTTGGGATGCGGGTGACGCCGGGGGTGGCAGGTAGGCCGCGGGCGCAGGAATCGGTGTGATTTTTGGAATTGAACGCATTGAAGCGTGTGCGCTACAGGCGTGGACTTTAAAAACCTGCAGCGCAAAAACGGCATTTTTTAGGCGATATCTCCCAGAAAGTGGCCGTTTTGCGCCGCAGGTTTTTCATCTAAACCACATTTCAAACGGGCATATTTGGTCTGTTTTGCGTTGTCGGAGCAATTTCTTCCCAACCTAAGCACAAACCATACCAAGCGCTATATACTGCGCAGATGTATGCCGAATCCACTCTGAAACCCATCGCTTCGCACGACCGAGAGCGCTCGCACATCGCGCGCGGGCAAGCAGCTTTAGCCATTGAGGCCGAAGCGCTGGTGGCGTTGGGCGCGCGGGTGGATGGCGCATTTGCTCGGGCGGTAGAGGCGCTTTTGGCTTGTAAAGGGCGCGTGATCGTAACAGGCATTGGCAAATCGGGGCATATCGCGAGCAAGATTGCGGCGACTTTGGCCTCTACAGGCACGCCGGCCCATTTCGTCCACCCCGCCGAAGCCCAGCATGGCGATTTGGGGATGATTTCCCGCAATGATTTGGTGATTGCACTCTCGCATTCGGGCGAAAGCGCGGAGTTGGTCACGATTTTGCCGCTTATTAAGCGCCGGGGTGCGTTGCTCATCGCTTTTACCGGCAAGATGAGCTCGTCGCTTGCGCGCGAGGCCGATATTGCGCTCGATTGCGGCGTGGCACGTGAAGCCTGCCCACTCAATTTAGCGCCAACGGCGAGCACCACTGCGGCGCTGGCCATGGGTGATGCCTTGGCCGTAACGCTCTTGGAGGCGCGCGGCTTTACCGCCGAGGATTTCGCGCAATCCCACCCCGGCGGCAAGCTTGGGCGACGCTTGCTCACGCATGTGCGCGACGTCATGCGCCCGCCAGAAAATGTGCCGTGCGTGCCAAGCAACGCTACGCTGGAGCAAGCCATGTTCGCCATCAGTAAAGGTGCGTTGGGCATGACGGTGGTAATCGAGGCGGGAAAAGTAGCGGGAATATTCACTGACCGGGATTTGCGTGTGGCGCTGGCTTCGTTTACGAGCGGGACAGACTTTCGCAGCGCGCCAGTCTCAAAATACATGACCGCCACGCCCAAAACCATTCACCCGGATAAGTTGGCGGTGGATGCAGCGGAGCTGATGGACCGGCACCGTATTTCGCAGTTGCTCGTGGTGGACGACGAAAAACGTTTGCTGGGCGCATTTAACACGCTCGATTTGATGAATAAAGGCGTGCTATGAGTCCCATCGAACGAGCAAAAAGAGTACGGTTATTGGTCTGCGATGTAGATGGCGTACTCACTGATGGCCGCATTATTTATGGCACCGATGGGTTCGAGGCAAAGGCGTTTCACACGCTCGATGGCTTGGGCATGCAAGCGCTAAAAGGCGCTGGCATCGGCGTGCAATGGCTTACCGCCCGTAGCTCCGATATCGTGACCCGCAGGGCCGAGGAGCTGGGTATTTCGGTGTTGCAAGGCATACGGGATAAGGGCGCGGGCATTGCCTCGATTTGCCAAAGCAAAAACGTATCTTCGGAAGAAATTGCGTATATGGGAGACGATTGGCTCGATTTGCCCGCCCTCACTCGCGTGGGCTTTGCGTGCGCAGTGCCCAATGCATCACCCGCTGTAAAAGCACGGGCACATTGGATTAGCGAAGCGCGAGGCGGGCAGGGTGCGGTGCGCGAGCTGGCGGAATTTATTTTGGCCGCGCAGGGCAAGTTAGATGAAGCCATTGCGCCGTATTTAGGGGTTACGCTACAGTGAGTGCGTTCGCGGTTTCTCGTCGCAGACAAGACCGCATCGCCGCGTGGATGCCCGTGCTGTTGTTGGCGGTGTTAGGCGTGCTTGCGATGTGGTTGGATTGGAAAATAAGCCACGCGGTGATTGATCGACATAAACCTGCTGCCAACTCACCGGAATCTTTCATCGAAAAATTTACCGCCTCGCGCTACGATGGCGGCGGCATCCTGATCCAGGAGTTAAAAGCCGAGCGTGGCTCACACTTCCCCGCGCTGGAGCGCATGGTGGTGGAAAAACCGGTGTTTGCAAACCGGCCCACAACCGGCGGGCCGCTTGATGTGAGTGCGGACAAAGCAGTCATGCATGGAAAAAAAACCGCGGACCGCGTGGAATTTACCGGCACAGTACGCGCGCAACAGCCCGCATTTAATGGCCAACCCGCGCGCTTGATGGAAACGGAAAGCTTAACCGCCATTCCGCAAACGGGTGAGCTTTCCACACAATCTGCCGTGAAGCTGACTCAAGCCGACGCCGTGGTGGAAACTAAAGGGATGCGCGCGAACACCAAGACCCAGCAGTTCTCCGGCACCGGGCAAGCCCGCATCGTTCTCCAACCGAAATAGTTATCGAAAGAGTTTTCCGCGCATGATGAAAACACATTTACAAAAATGCCTATTTTTTGGGAGATATTCCCTCATTTGTGTGCTTTTTGCGCCGCAGGTATTAGGGGTTTTTGCCCATGCGGAGCGGGCAGATCGGCGCAAGCCCATGGTGGTGGACGCAGGTGAATACGACGGTGACAATAAAGGCAAGATCTACAACTTGCGTAAGAACGTAACGATCACGCAAGGTACGCTCAAAATCATTGGCGACAAAGGTGAAGTGCGCGGCGAGCCACCGACCACCGTTGCCAAATTGTTTGGGGCACCGGTTTGCTTTCGGCAAAAAAAAGATGGCTCGGATGAAGTGATGCGCGGCCAAGGCGACCGCATTGAGTACGACCAAGGCAAGGAACGGGTAGAGTTTTTTGGCAAAGTAGTGGTGCACGATGGCGCCAACGAAATGCGCGCGGAACATGTGGTGTACAACATGCGTACGGAGACGTTTGAAGTGCGCGATAAACCCAACGGGCAAGCGCGCGTGGTGCTTGTGCCAAAAGAAAAAGATGAGCCCGAAGCGGCTCTAAACGATGCAACAAAAGACGCACCGAAAGAGGCGCCTAAGCCTAAGCTAAAAACAACCAAAGAAATCGAAGCAGGACGCTATGAGCCGCTTGCAAGCAAGTGCATTAAAGAAGCGCTATAAGGCGCGCACCGTAGTTCACGATGTTTCGCTGGAAGTAAATTCCGGCGAAATCGTGGGCCTGCTCGGGCCCAACGGCGCGGGCAAAACGACGTGTTTCTACATGATCGTGGGCTTGGTCGCAGCGGATGCGGGCGGTATTGCCATTGATGGCAACGACGTTACCCATTTGCCCATCCACCAGCGCGCGCGTAAGGGCTTGAGTTATTTGCCGCAAGAAGCTTCAATCTTTCGCAAACTCACTACGGCTGAAAACATCCGCGCCGTGTTGGAGCTGACCGAGCGGGACGAAGGCGAAATCGAAAAGGATTTAGATCAACTGCTCGACGATCTTCATATTTCGCATTTGCGTGATTCGCCCTCGGTGGCGCTTTCCGGCGGCGAGCGCAGGCGCTTAGAAATTGCCCGTGCGCTGGCGACGCGGCCGCGATTTATTTTGCTGGATGAGCCTTTCGCCGGCGT
>JANMDS010000237.1:0-5908 GCA_031376405.1 Betaproteobacteria bacterium | reverse complement strand
ATCGCGCAACTCAAGCAATACGGCAAGCTGCGGCAACGCGCATCGACTTTGAAAATCGCCGAGCCTAAGCCGAAGCCCTGGAAATGGGGCGACGAGACGTGACTACCGTTGCGGAAGTAAAGCTTTGGGGGCGCATGATTGGCGCGGTGTCCCTCGAAGCGGGGCAGAGCACAGCAGCGTTTGAATACGCGCGCGAATTCGCCGCCAGCGGCATTGAAGTCTCGCCACTCATGATGCCGTTATCAAACCAGATTTACACCTTTCCCGCGCTCGCGCCGAATACCTTTCATGGTTTGCCAGGCTTACTCGCCGATTCTTTGCCCGACAAATTTGGCAATGCGCTCATTGATGCGTGGCTGGCTACGCTCGGGCGCACGAGCGCGAGCTTCAATGCCGTTGAGCGGCTTTGCTACACCGGCGCACGGGGCATGGGCGCGCTCGAATTTGCCCCCGCTGCGGACCCGAGCCTGAAGGCAACTTCCACCATTGAAATTGCCGCGCTTGTTGCATTGGCCTCCGAAGTGTTGAGCCAGCGCGGCGCGCTCGCAGGCTCGCTCGCGCAGGGCCAAACCGCCGCCGCGTTGCAAACGATTTTGCGCGTAGGCACCTCCGCTGGCGGGGCGCGGGCAAAGGCCGTAATCGCGTGGAACGAAGAGACCAACGAAGTGCGCTCCGGGCAAATTGCTGCCAGCGAAGGATTCGAGTATTGGTTGCTCAAATTTGATGGCGTAAGCGGCAATAAAGATAAAGAGCTCGACGACCCGAAAGGCTACGGCACCATCGAATACGCCTATTCGCTCATGGCAAAAGCCGCAGGCATCACGATGAGCGAGTGCCGGTTGCTCGAAGAAAATGGTCGCCGACACTTCATGACCAAGCGCTTTGATCGGCTCGAAGGCGGAAGCAAACTTCACGCCCAATCGCTCTGCGCGCTGGCCCATTTTGATTTCAATAATCCTACCGCGTATGCCTACGAACAAGCCTTTTTAGTCATGCGGCAATTGCAATTGCCCATGGCCCAAATTGAAGAGCAATTTCGGCGCATGGCCTTCAACGTAATCGCCCGCAACCAAGACGATCACGTAAAAAATATTGCGTTTCTGATGGACAAACAAGGCCAATGGCAACTCTCCCCCGCGTTTGACATCACCTATAGCTACAACCCGCAAGGCGAGTGGACGGCGCGACACCAAATGTCCATCAACGGCAAACGCGACGACTTCACGCTCGAAGATTTCAAAGCCTGCGGCAAGAGTGCGCTCATGAAGCGCGGGCGGGCAGAAAAAATTGTGGAAGAAGTGCGCGCGGCCGTGGCGGAGTGGCAAGCGTTCGCGCAAGCCGCGCAAGTCGCGCCCGCGTGGGTTGAGCAGATACAAAGCCACTTGCGGTTGGGTTTGGCGCGCGGGTGACGGCGCGTGTGAAAAAAAAAGCGGAATACCTGCGGCGCAAAACAGCGCATTTTTGAGCAATATCTCCGCAAAATCATGCTAAATATTGGCATGATCGTGCTAATATTTGGTTGTGTCAATGAATCTCGCCCTCTTCTCACCCGCGCAATCCAAGGTGTATTCGCTCATCTTTGGCTTCTCCGAGCGCGCCTTTTACTTGAATGAGCTCATCACGCTCACCGGACTCGGCAGCGCTTCACTCCAGCGCGAAATCAAACGGCTTGCTCAAGCGGGGCTCCTGACTGAAAAGCGGGTGGGGAATTTGCGGCAGCTCCAAGCAAACCCGGCGAGCCCGATTTTCGCGGAGATCACTGCGCTTGTGCAAAAAACAGTGGGCGCGAGCGAACAGGTGCGTGCAGCGCTCAAGCCCTTGAGTAAAAAACTGAGCGCCGTTATTTTGTTTGGCTCCGTAGCCAAAGGAAGCGATCATGCGCAAAGCGATATTGATTTAATCATCGTCTCGAAAACGCTTACTTTTGCTGATGTGATGAGCGCGCTTTTGCCCGCGCAAGAATACCTGCGGCGAAATATCAATCCGCAGACTTTTACCCCTGCAGAGTTTGCTAAACGTCGCGCCCAGCCAGATTCGTTTATCAATCGCGTGCTCGGTGGCCCGCATGAAATTATTTTGGGTGAGATGAAATGAGCGTGACTCCAGCGCTTGAAAATCTCGTAAAAACTCGCTAACTCGCACACGAGCCCGCCAACGAAATCGAAATTGCCCGCTTGCTGCGCATGGCGAAAACGCATCTAGCCGACGCCAAACTCACCGCGCCGTCCGTCGAAGGCCGCTACCTCTCGGCATCGCCGCTGGCCACAGCGCAGGCTTGGCCGCGCTGCGCTTTTATGGTTACAGAAGCGACAATCGCTACATCGTGTTTCAAGCGCTAACCCATACGCTCAATTGGCCGCCGGAAAAGTGGCGTCAGCTTGACGCGGCCCACCGCGCCCGCAACCTTGCTGAATACGAGGGCTATATGGAAGTCGAGCTCTCGCAAGTGAAAGACCTAATCAAAACCGTTGAGGAACTTGTGCGCGATGTGGAAGTGCTTGTGGCATCAAATCAAAACCTGCGACTTGAAGCGTGCTGATGCGCGCTCGAGACGCAAATCTAAGTAAATACCTGCGGCGCAGAATGGGACAATTTTAAGCAATATCTCCTCAAAATCAGATTGAATATTCTGTCGCTAGCGCATTACGGCTCGATTTTCAAAGCCAACATCTGAAATCAGCCTTTAATCTTCCGTAATCTAATCGCCGCGCGCGTTGCCATGCTGCACAATTCGCATCTCTGACGCGCGTCGTCCACTCTGCAATGTCAAGCCAACCCCATGTTTGAACAAATCTTCAAAAATATCGACGACGTATTGTGGAAAGACGCGGGCTGCACCAGCGAGCTGGACTACACCGAGCAATCTTCATGGCTACTCTTCCTTAAATATCTCGATGCGCTGGAGCACGATAAAGCTGCCGAAGCCGCGCTCGATGGCAAAAAATACGCCCACATTCTCGATGCGGTTTACCGCTGGGAAACGTGGGCCGCGCCGAAAAGCGCAGATGGCAAGATTGACCACAACGCGGCGCTGACTGGCGATGATTTGATTGCGTTCGTCAATGGCAAACTCTTCCCTTATTTACATGGCTTCAAAACCAAAGCCACGGGGCCGAACACGATTGAATACAAAATCGGCGAAATTTTTGGCGAAATTAAAAACCGCATTCAAAGCGGCTACAACCTGCGCAACGCCATTGACCACATCGACGGGCTGCGCTTTCAATCGCAAACCGAAAAGCACGAACTCTCCCACCTCTACGAAGCCAAAATTAAAAATATGGGCAACGCCGGGCGCAATGGCGGCGAATACTACACGCCGCGCCCGCTCATTCGCGCTATCGTAGCCGTCACCGCGCCCAAGCTCGGCGAAACGATTTGCGACCCCGCCGTCGGCTCCGCAGGCTTCCTGTGCGAATCGTTTGATTACTTAAAGGCGAACAACCCGAAACGCACCACCGGAGAAGACCGCACGCTACAGCAGCGCACGTTTTACGGTAAAGAAAAGAAATCGCTCGCCTACGTGATCGGCATCATGAACATGATCTTGCACGGCATCGAAGCGCCCAACATCATCCACACCAACACGCTCGCCGAAAATTTAGCCGACGTGCAAGAAAAAGACCGCTTCGACATCATCGTGGCCAATCCGCCATTCGGCGGTAAAGAGCGCAAGGAAGTGCAGCAAAACTTCCCCATCCGCACGGGCGAGACCGCCTTTCTCTTCCTCCAGCATTTCATCAAGCATTTAAAAGCGGGTGGGCGGGCTGGCGTAGTGATTAAAAATACGTTTTTATCGAACACCGACAACGCCTCGGTGAGCCTGCGTAAAAAGCTGCTTGAGGAATGTAATCTTCACACTATCCTCGATTGCCCCGGCGGCACGTTCATCGGCGCAGGCGTGAAAACGGTGGTGCTCTTTTTTGAAAAAGGCGCCCCCACGCGCAAAGTTTGGTTCTACCAACTCGATCCTGGCCGCAACATGGGCAAAACCAACCCGCTCAACGATGCGGATTTAGCCGAATTTATCGCGCTGCAAAAAACCAAAGCCGATTCGCCGAAAAGCTGGAGCGTAGAGGTAGAGAATGTTGACGCGAACACGTTTGACCTCTCCGTGAAAAACCCAAACGGTGGCGAAGAAATCGCCCACCGCAGCCCGCCGGCGATCATTGCCGAGATTACGGCACTAGATGCGCAGAGCGCGGGCGTATTAGCTAACATTCAGTCTTTGCTGCGCAAGGAATGAACGCAATGGATGACATTCGCTGGAAGCAACGGTTTGACAATTTCGATAAAGCATTTTTAGAGCTTGAGGCAGCCTTGCACTTGGCGAAGGCAAGAGCACTCACCAAGCTGGAAAAACAGGGCGTGATTCAAGGTTTTGAATACACCCATGAACTTTCGTGGAACGTACTCAAAGATTACCTTGAATTTCAGGGGCATGTCGGCTTAATCGGCTCGCGCGACACCACGCGGGAAGCGTTTAAGCGAGGCCTCATTGGCGAGGGTGAAATATGGATGGAAATGATTAAATCTCGAAACCGTACTTCGCACGCGTATGACCGGGAAATCGCCGAAAAAATCTACGTCGAGATCGCCGAGCGCTACTTCGTTGAATTTCAAAAACTGCATGCAACTTTCTTACTGCTCAGCGCGAAGGAAGCCTAATGGAATTTGGGCTTTCTGATAACACCTGCGTAACGGTTCGCAATATTCTCAAGCAGCATCTTGCGATCGAAAAAGCAGTGATCTACGGCTCGCGCGCCAAAGGCAACTATAAAAACGGGTCGGACATTGATCTCACGCTCTTCGGCGACGGGCTCGACTTGAAAGTAGTCTCCGCCGTCGCCGGTGCATTGGATGATTCTTCGATTCCGTACACCGTCGATTTATCCATGTTTGAAAAAATAGACAATACCGCGCTGCGCGAGCACATTACGCGCGTGGGCAAGGTTTTTTATGAACGGGGCGCGGCGTGAAGGGTCGTGCGAAATTGTTTGAGAGTTCCTTGAAAAACCTAAACGGCGGCGAAGAAATCGCATACCGCTGCCCGCAGGCGATCATGGCGGAGATTGCGGCGCTGGATGCGGAAAGTGCGGATTTACTGGGGCGGATTGGGGTGTTGCTTTGAAGAGGGAGTGGGAGAGGAAACGTCTGGGTGATTTCGCGTTGGCAGTTTCAACTGGCCCGTTCGGCTCGATTCTCCATAAGTCAGATTACGTCGATGATGGTGTTCCATTGGTTAACCCAATAAACATTGTTGGCGACAGTATCGTGCCCGATCCCTCGAAACTCATTAGCGAGGAAACAATCCAGCGATTGAGCAACTACGTTTTGGCTGAAGGCGATATTATTATCGGTCGTCGGGGCGAAATCGGCAGATGTGCAGTGGTTGGTTCAAATGAAAGCGGCTGGGTTTGTGGAACAGGCAGCTTCTTCATCAGGCCATCGCCTAGGCTCGACCCGAATTTTCTCGCGCATCTCATCAGATCGCCCGAGTATCGGGAGCAATTAGAGAACTTATCAACCGGCGCGACCATGAAAAATCTGAGCAACTCTGCGCTCGGAGATCTTGTTGTTTCAATTCCGCTGCTTGCTGAACAGCAGCGGATTGTGGGGCTGCTGGACGAGGCGTTTGAGGGCATCGCCACCGCCAAAGCCAACGCCGAAAAAAATCTCCAAAACGCCCGCGCCCTCTTCGAAAGCCACCTCCAATCCGTCTTCACCCAGCGCGGCTCTGGGTGGGTGGAAAGGCAAGTGAGTGAAATTGCTAAGCATTCTCTCGGCAAGATGTTGGATAAGGCAAAGAATAAGGGAGAACCGCAGCCTTACCTTCGAAATATCAACGTGCGCTGGTTCGCGTTTGACTTGTCCGACTTGCTGGAGATGCCGTTTCTTGCAACTGAAG
>JANMDS010000208.1:0-2038 GCA_031376405.1 Betaproteobacteria bacterium | reverse complement strand
GGGGAAGATCGCGCAATCAAGGCTGCCGAAGCCGCAGTGCGCAGTCCGTTGCTCGAAGATGTAGATCTAACCGGCGCGCGGGGTGTGTTGGTAAATATTACGTCCGACATGAACTTCGATCTTGGTGAGCTAGATGATGTAATGCAAACCATTCGTGCCTTCACCGCACCCGATGCGACTGTGATTTACGGTCAAGCTTTTGACGAGTCGTTGGACAATGAACTACGAGTCACCGTCATCGCAACTGGGCTAAATGCCCAGCACGCGCGTCGCGGACAACAACCGTACTTGAAGCCAGTAGAAATCCCAGCCCTGCGAACGGGCACCGACAATATGCCGGTAATGAGTGCTGGGCAGGGCAACACAACGGGCGGCTCGGGCGCAATTCCTACGCTCGATATGCCCGTACTTGGCTTAGGAGGTAATGGCCGCCCGAACTACGAAAACTTGGACGAACCATCGATGTTCCGTACCGGACGCCGTGGTAGCGCAGAGTCACTCGAAATTCCTACGTTTTTGCGCAAGCAAGCAGACTAATTTTTCAGTCTTAAGCGGTCAATACCTGCGGCGTAAATTGGCCGTTTTTCAGGAGATATCTCCTAAAAAACGGCCAATTTGCGCCGCAGGTATTTGTAGATCCAGCGCTTATGCAGCGACTTTCGGCATCTCGTCGGTAAGCAAATACTTAATGTGTGCTTCGAAAGCATTTGCCTTCGTCGAGCCCGCAAATTCGCGGAGCATGCGTTGCGCTTGAGTGATCGCTTCTAGCACTTCGCGTGCGGTTTGGGCAAGCTCTACCCGTAAGCAAACACGATCAGCGCTCGGTCCAAGCGTGTCTGCGAGCGTTTTAGACGCGTAGCGTTTCGCTTCTAGCAGCGCTTCAGCCCGCGGGATACGCTCCGATATCGCGGCGCCGACTTGCGCAGCAGCGTTGTTTAAGAGCGCAATGTAGCCCATGTCAGTAAGCTGACCCAAAGTGGCATAGCCATTGCAAAGCGCTTGCACAACGCGGTTAATATCCGCCGCTCGCCGCGCGCCGTCTACCAAAATAAGCACCGTGCGCTGAGCGTTTGAAAGCTCGATCGCACCAGACTTAAAGCCTTGCTGACCGAGCTGAGTGCGAACAAAAATTGCGGACGTATCCATCTACTACCCCGAAAAATGACAATCAAGTATTTCCAATGATATTATCATGTCATATTGTTCGCTATCAATCAAATCAACTGTTTAGAGCCAAAATTTATTGAAAAGTGCATTTTTTGGTACGCGCGGCAGCGCATTTACGCCAACATGACCGCGCAGCAACGCTAACGGAAACAATTCGAAAAAAACATCGATTGCGCGTAAAACAAGAAATCAGCGTTGGTCCGTTTGGCGAAACCGTGACCTTCGTTGTCGGCGTACAACGTCCACACCGATGTGCCATTCGCCCGCACTTTTTCAACAATCTGTTTGGCCTCAAAAAACGGCACGCGCGGATCGTTGATACCATGCACGACAAAGAGTGGTTTCTTAATCTTTTGCGCGTGAGTCAAGGGCGAAATTTCCGTTAGAAACGCGCGCATTTCGGGGTCGCGCTCATCACCATACTCGCTGCGACGCAAATCTCTACGATAGGTTTCAGTGCGCTCTAAAAAGCTCACGAAATTGGCGATACCGACCGAATCCACCGCACAGCGAATTCGGTCTGAATACTGAACGCTCGTTGCCAAGCTCATGTAGCCGCCATAGCTTCCGCCAGTGATGGCCACGCGGGAGGCATCAAGATGCGGCTGTGTGCCGAGCCAATCAAGCATCCCGCCAATATCCTTGACTGAATCTTCTCTTAGCTTACCATTGTCAAGGGTGAGAAAGCGTTTGCCGAAGCCCGCAGAGCCACGCACATTGGGAAACAAAATTGCAGCACCCATTTCGTTGAGAAAATAGTGCCAGCGGCCGAGAAAAAATGGCCGACTTTGACTCTCTGGCCCGCCATGAATATTAACAATGAGTGGTCGCGGTCCGGTGAATTTCGCGGCCGGTCTGTACAGAATCCCAG
>JANMDS010000183.1:0-4243 GCA_031376405.1 Betaproteobacteria bacterium | reverse complement strand
AGTTGGAATTGCGCATGCCGTAGTTTTTAATACGCGCGCGCAACGCATCCCAATCGAGCGTGCTGGTGCGAGCGACATCTAAGTAGCCGCCGCGCTCTTCCTTGAGCAAATCCAGAGAATCTTGCGGGAGAATACCCCGATCCCAGAGCGAGCCTTTATACGATTGATAACGCCCGCGCTCCTCGGCCAAATCGGTCGAGGCCCAATAGGCGTGGTAACAAACGGTTTCCATTGAGCGATCTGCGAACTCAATGGCCTCTTTCGACGCGTAGGAGGTGCGCAGCAAATGCAGGCAATCTTGAAAACCCATAATGCCTAACCCAACTGGGCGGTGTTTAAGGTTGGAATTGCGCGCTTTGGCGACCGCATAATAATTAATGTCGATCACGTTATCCAGCATACGCATCGCTACTTTTATCGTGCGGCGCAGCTTATCGGAGTCGAGCGTCCAGCCTGCATCCGTTTGCTTCATGTGCGCAACCAGATTGACTGAGCCCAAATTGCACACCGCAATTTCAGTGTCGCCCGTGTTGAGCGTGATCTCGGTACATAAGTTAGACGAGTGCACCACGCCCACGTGCTGCTGCGGGCTGCGCACGTTGCACGCATCTTTGTAGGTGATCCAAGGATGCCCAGTTTCGAAGAGCATCGAGAGCATCTTGCGCCACAAATCGTTGGCTTGAATCCGTTTGAAAAGCTTTAGATCGCCACGGTCCGCCTGCGCTTCGTAGCGAACGTACGCTTCTTCGAACGCCTTACCGTACTTGTCGTGCAAATCGGGGGCATCGGCCGGGGAGAATAGCGTCCACTGGCCTTTTTCCATCACCCGCTTCATGAACAAATCGGGAATCCAATTTGCGGTATTCATGTCGTGCGTGCGGCGGCGGTCGTCGCCGGTGTTTTTGCGCAGCTCTAAAAACTCCTCGATATCGAGATGCCACGTTTCTAGGTACGCGCAGACCGCGCCTTTGCGTTTACCACCTTGGTTCACTGCAACGGCCGTCGCGTTGACGACATTAAGAAACGGGATCACCCCTTGCGAATGACCGTTGGTACCCTTAATGTGTGAGCCCATCGCGCGCACGTTGGTCCAGTCGTTGCCCAAGCCGCCTGCGAATTTAGAGAGCAGCGCGTTTTCTTTGATGGCCTCGTAGATGCCATCTAAATCGTCGGCTACGGTGGTGAGATAGCACGACGAGAGCTGCGAGCGGTGGGTACCGGCATTGAACAGGGTAGGGGTCGAGGACATGAAATCGAAGGTCGATAACACGTTGTAGAACTCAATAGCCCGCTCTTCGCGCTGCACTTCATTGAGCGCCAAGCCCATGGCCACGCGCATAAAAAACACCTGCGGCAACTCGAAGCGGCGGCCATCGTTATTCACATCGGTATCGCCACGGTCTACAAGGAAGTAGCGGTCGTAGAGTGTTTGCAATCCCAAAAAGCCAAACTGAAAATCGCGATGGTGATCAAGCGCTGCACCTAGTTTTTTTAAGTCGTAGCGGCTCAACTCTTCGTTCAACAACCCTAAAGAGATGCCGTGTTTTATGGCGCGCGGCAGATACTCAGCGTAGGCCGTGACCATTTCGGCATGGCTCGTTTCAGCGCCAATGGCCTCAAATCGAATCGCATCGAGCAAAAGTCGCGCGGTTGCCTTGCTGTAGCTTGGGTCTTTTTCGATGAACTGGCGCGAGGCCAACATCACCGCTTTGCGAACCTCACTGGCTGACACACCATCGTAGAGGTCTTTGAGGGTGGCTTTCAATATGACATCAGGATCAACATCGGTCAAACCCTCGCACGAGGTTTTGATCAGTTGGGTCAGTCGGAGTAAATCCAGTGGCTTACGCTGGCCGTTATCTATAACGTGGATAACCTGCTCGCTCGCACCAGACTCGTTTTGCTTGGCTTTAACCGCCGCTGCACGCTCCTGGGTGCGCTTTTCGCGGTAGAGTACGTAGGCTCGAGCGACTTCGTGTTCGCCGTGCCGCATCAGCGAGAGTTCTACTTGGTCTTGAATCTCCTCGATATGGATCGCGCCGCCGCCTGGTTTGTTGCGCATTAACGCGCGCACAACCGCTTCCGTGAGCGTAACCGTGCTTTCACGCACCCGCGAGCTCGCCGCCGCGCCACTGCCGTGAACGGCCAGAAAGGCTTTGGTGAGTGCAATGCTGATTTTGGCTGGCTCGAACCCAACCACCGATCCATTGCGACGGATCGTTTTATATGCCATTAACATAGTGCTGTTCATATTTGGTGGCGTGCCATCCCCTTGAAGGGCAGCCAAGATTGAAGCAGGGGCGAGTTCAGCCTTCATGGGCTCAACATTCATTGGATTCATTGCGATTCACTCCCTTTTGAAGCGTACTCCCGCAAAAAGCGTGCTGGCTTTGTTACGGCTCCTAAACCTATTTCAGTTATTTTTCTGTAACTGAGGGCGAAGTCTACACTACTATAGCTTGTGGTCAATACCTAATTTCACTACTAGTTGTAGATATTTAGAGACGAAAGCTCACACACAATTTATCCACCGAATCATCCACAAGGTGGATTTTTTTCGGATCGATTAGTATGATGTACGATGTCGTACTTGTATTACTTCAAAAATTGACTGCAAACGATTGCAAACGCTGAAAATTTAGTTCAAACTAACCCCGTCAGGTACACTAAGTTCGTTAATCTAAACACCCGTTTTAACCATACCGCGCGGCTGTCGTCCCAAAAAGTCTAGGTTGCCGCCGAAAAATCAAAATAGGAGCGCTCTATGTCAAACATTCATTCGGTAACGATCTCTTCGTCCGTTCTCAAATCTGCATCCTTGGGCTTAAAGAAGTTCGTTACCGCGCCTAAAGTCTGGCTCGCCGCCGGCGCACTCGGGATCGCATCTATTGCCGGGGTAGCGTCCGACCCTGTCGTCGCCCAAACTACTACTCCAGCCGCCACCGCACCCGCGGCTGTCCCGGCAGCTGCGCCAGCGGCTGCACCGGCGATGGGTTCTGCGGCGTCGACTGCGGCGGCAGCAAGTAGTCATGGCGACAATCCGTATGGATTGAGAGCACTTTGGGCCGAGGGCGACATGGTTGCCAAAACCACGTTGAACATCATGATCATCATGTCCGTGGGCACGTGGTACATCATCGTAACCAAATTGCTTGAGCTCGCAAAAATTGGTCGTCAGGGCCGCAACGCATCGAAATCCTTTTTTGGGGCGCCTACGCTTGAGCAAGGGATGTCTTCGCTTAAAGAAGAATCCCCCTATCGCTTCGTTGCGAACGCCGGCATGGAAGCCACCCGCAAGCATGAAGGCTTGTTGGCCCACATCGGGTTTTCGGATTGGGTAACGATGTCGGTACAGCGCGCGACCGATGCGGTGCAAAGCCGCCTGCAAGATGGTTTGGCGTTCTTGGCTACGGTGGGCTCCACGGCCCCGTTCGTAGGGTTGTTTGGTACGGTTTGGGGCATCTACAACGCACTGGTAAAGATCGGCACCTCTGGTCAAGCTTCCATTGATAAAGTAGCCGGTCCAGTAGGCGAGGCGCTCATCATGACGGCCATCGGCTTGGCGGTAGCTGTGCCCGCAGTGTTGGGCTACAACTTTATCGTACGCCGTAACAAAACCACGATGGATCAGGTGCGCGCGTTTGGCTCCGATCTGCACGCGGTGCTTATGGGCTCGCAGGCCAAGAAGTAAGCCAACCTCCTTAATTACACAATTGAAGGAGCGCCCATTATGGGAATGAACGTTGGTAAAAGTAGCGAAGAAGATGCAATCAATGCATCGATTAACACCACGCCTTTGGTAGACGTGATGTTAGTGTTGCTCATTATTTTCTTGATTACGATTCCGGTGGTAACCACTTCGGTGAAGCTCAGTTTGCCTAAGCAAACGCTGCAAATTCGCGAAACCAAGCCGGAAAATCTGGTGATTTCGATCAACCCGCAAAGCCAGGTGTTTCTCTACGATACACCGATCAGAGATATGGAAGTATTGGTGCAACGGCTAAAAAAGGAAGCGGTAAAAGACCCTCAGCCGGAAGTGCATATTCGTGGCGATTTAACAGCGAACTACGATGGTGTTGGGCGGGTGATCCTCGCTTGCCGCCGCGCCGGTATCGCGAAAATCGCTTTTCTCATCGAACCACCGCCGCGCGGCTAAGGAGAACACTATGGGAATGAGCGTAGGTAGCGCCAGTGGCGACGACGAGCCGATGATTGAGATGAACACCACGCCGTTGATCGACGT
>JANMDS010000161.1:0-2755 GCA_031376405.1 Betaproteobacteria bacterium | reverse complement strand
CGCAATATGTTGCCGCCGAATGTGGTGAGTTTTCAAGTTTCGCTCTCAAACAATACCCGCGCCGATTGCGTGCTCGATTTGCCACCGCCCACGGGAAAAATCGCTATCGACAGCAAATTCCCGCTTGAAAATTACCGGCGCTCTTTTGATGCCGCGCTCTCACCGCCTGAGCGGGATGCTGCCCAAAAAGAATTCGGGCGGGATGTAAAAAAGCATGTGGACGATATTGCCGTTAAATACATCATCCCAGGCGAAACCAGCGAAGGCGCCATGATGTTTGTGCCCGCCGAAGCGGTGTTTGCCGAGATCCATGCCCATCATCCGGAGGTCGTTGTCGCCGCTCAGCAAAAGCGGGTGTGGATCGTATCGCCCACGACGCTTATGGCCGTGCTTACCACCGTGCGCGCAGTGTTGCGTGATGTAGAAATGCGCGAACAAGCCAAAGTCATTCAATCTGCAATCGCTTCGCTCGATGTCGAATTCAATCGCTTCGAGCAGCGGATGGACAAACTCGCCACCGATATCGAGCGCGTACAAAAAGACGTGACCGACGTACACACCACCAGCAAAAAAATCACCAAAGGCTTCGCGCGCATCAGCACGGTGGAGTTAGCGGCAGTGGATGAAGAAGCCGAGCAACTAAAGCTCTCCGGTTAGTCTTTTTCACGAAATACCTACGGCGCAAAAACGGCATTTTTTTGCAGTTATCTCTCAGAAAATGTTGTTTTTACGCCGTAGAGACTTCCGCACAGCTGAAATACTGCGTTAAAGGCACCCAACCTCGTCATTCCGGTGACGGCCAGTATCCAATTTGGTTTTGTAAAAGCAGGCGCTTAGATTTTGCGCTCACGAACGAAATTAAACTCAGCGCTTTTGCCAAATTCACTGCGAGTGCGAGCCGAAGCGGTTTCGGGTATGCAGCGGCCTCTCGCAGGTCTTTGGAGCGATGTTTATCGAAACCCAACGGCTGAGGCGTGCGAATTCCCAACCCACGCCTACCTGCAAGTCACGCCAGTCAGCTTCATCTTCACAAAATCGTTCGAATATTTCTTAACTTGCAATGCCTCCGCGTGCTGTGAGAATAGTGTAGTTGCCGATACGCACATCGCGCCTACAAGATGCGCGTGCGGTAACCTCGGCGCGGATTCATCTTGGAATTTGAATTCACTGGCCGATGGCACAAAGCGCAGTTGCGCCGATTTTCTCTTATTCTCTATAACTGTGTATACAATCAGTTACGAGTTCGAAACTCAGCCTGCACGCCACTCTCAGGAGAAAAGAATGTCCAGATTATCCCGCAGCGCCCAGATTATCCCGCAGGTTTTGCGGTATAAATTACGTTAGGCATCACCAAATGCCCGCACTCAACAACGGTTCACTCGCTTTGCTCCTCGGAGCCTTCTTCAGCGCAGCGGCGGCCATAGCTCACTTGGCATGCATCGCCATCGGTGCTCCGGCCTATCGGTTCATGGGCGCAGGCGAGCGCATGGCCCGTGCGGCTGAGGCTGGCCAGCTTCGGCCCACCCTCGTCACACTCGCAATCGCTGGTGTCCTCTTTGCTTGGGCCGCCTTTGCTCTTTCCGGAGCAGGAGTCGTAGGGCCGTTCCCGCTTACCAAGTTCGCCTTGGTTGCAATCAGCATCGCCTACCTGGGCAGAGCGGTCGCTTTCCCGCTTATCAAGTCAAGCTTCCCAGGAAACTCAAGCTTGTTCTGGTTGGTTTCGTCCGGCATCTGCGGCTTCATCGGTCTTATACACGCGTATGGCACGGTGTCACTATGGCGCACGCTGTGATGCCTAACCCTTCCATCGAGCTGACATGCCCCGGCAAGCCGGGTCATGCAGCTCATGTCAATCGTAATGCATCGCAGTCTCCTCGAAACGCATTCCATCGCACCTTCATTCCACCTAAAAACCTGCGGCGCAAAAAGGCCATTTTTTGGCAGATATCTGCCCAAAAATCGCCTTTTTGCGCCGCAGGTTTTTACGTCAAATGGACTTCGCCACCGCGCGCGACATACTTACTTTTCCACCCACAAAAGCTTCCCGTTGGCTTTCTACTTTTTCTAGATCATAGAGGTAGTTCACCATCGTGCCAAGCGATTGTTTGATGCCTGCAGGCGAAAGGTTGGCGGCGACGTTGATACGCTCGAGGCGCGCGCCGTTTTCAAGGTGAAAGCGGGCTACGGGATCGCCGAAATCGTTATGCGCGCTGCGGGATAAAAATACGCTTGCCAACTGTTCGAGCGCATCGCGCTTGTTTTCCGTTAATGCCGAAAGCGCACCGCTTTGATTAAGCGCGGAAATATCGCCGAGCACACTCAATGCGGCATGTACTTTTGGCTCTGCATCGTCGTGGGCGCGGCGCTCAAGCCAGGTGCGCAACGTTGGAATCGGCGAGAGCGTGCAGAACGTTTTAATTTGCGGCAACTCGTCCTTCAGGGCCATAGCCACATGCTTAATCAAAAAATTACCCAGCGATACGCCGCGTAACCCAGGCTCGCAATTACTAATTGAGTAAAAAGCGGCGACCTTGTATTTGTTTGGTGGCAAGATCTCTGCCTTTTTGTCGATGAGGGGCTCAATTGAGTCGGGCATTTCGGTGCGTAGCGCGACTTCCACAAAGATCAACGGCGTCTCCGCGAGTTGCGGGTGAAAAAACGCAAAACAGCGCCGATCCGGCTGCAAGCGCCTGCGCAAATCCTCCCATCCATCAATCGTATGCACAGCCTCGTGCTGGATAATTTGCTCCAAAAT